>CAZXXV010000517.1:0-3247 GCA_964644725.1 uncultured bacterium | reverse complement strand
GATACGCGGACGAGGCCTATGCGATCGTGGATGACGTGGATAAATGGCGGAAGGGCAAGCCCGGGATTGACGTGAAGAAGCTCCTCGAGTTCTTGGCCGCGTTGAAATGAGAGGAACCGACTCCGCCAGTTCGCATCGGTGGTGCTCGGCCCATGCCCTCGTGAGGGGCGACTTACCGCGTGGCGGCGGGGGTTCATGGCGGTTCCTGTCGGCATCCGGTTGACCGCGGACTCCTCCCTCGCCTAGACTGAAGCGGTCGAGGAGAATCTGTGCAGCTCTTGCGCTCTGCGCTCCGAATCCCTGGGGGCGGCGCGATCGTCCGGAGGGATGAAATGGAGATGAAGGCCTCGGGAACAACGAGTACGGGCTTGCGCTTTGCGACGGTGCTGTGGGACCGGCAGGCAATACTGGTGGGCGTCCTGGATGAGGCGGTCGTGCACCTTGTGGCAGCGGCGCGCGCCTTGCGTCGAAGCCGGAAGGGGATGCCGGCGGCCGAGAATGTTCCCGCCGACATGCTCGGGCTGATCGGCGGGGGTCCATCTAGTCTCAAGGCGGCGCAGGTCGTGCTCCAGGCGGCGGAACGCCATCTCGAGGACGGCTCGTGGAAGGTCAGGGCGCAGGACCCGGTCGTGTGTCCGCTCGGTCGGGCCCGGCTCCTGAGCCCGATCCCGAGACCGGCCAGAAACATCTTCTGCGTCGGGCGCAACTACGTGGAGCATGCGAAGGAGCAGGGGGCCGAGGTCCCGACGGTGCCCGTTTTCTTCACCAAGCCGCCCACGGCGGTCGTCGGCCACGAGGCCGGCGTTGTTGCCTGGCCGGTGACCCAGAACCTGGACTACGAGGTCGAGCTGGCGGTGGTCATCGGGAAACGAGGGCGGGACATTCCCAGGGCCAAAGCCTCTGACCATGTCTTCGGCTACACCATCCTGAACGACATCACGGCCCGGGATCTCCAGAGGAAGCACGCGCAATGGTTCAAGGGGAAGAGCCTGGACACGTTTGCTCCCGTGGGACCCTGGATCGTCCATAAGTCGGCCCTCCCGGACCCGCACGCCCTTCGGATCGCGTTGCGGGTGAACCGGGAGATCCGGCAGGAGGCGACGACGGCGGACATGGTCTTCCGGATCGAGGAGCTGATCGAGATCCTCTCAGCCGGGATGACGCTGGAACCGGGAGACATCCTTGCGACGGGCACGCCGTCGGGTGTGGGGGCCGGCTTCGTGCCGCCCCAGTGGCTCAAGGTCGGGGATGTCCTCGAGGCCGAGATCGAGGGAATCGGCGTCCTTCGGAACCGGATCGTTGCGCCCAAGAAGTGAGGAGGCGAAAGCTGGGAAGCTGGAAGGCCAGGAAGCACAAGACATCCCATGAACAAAGGCGCGGGGGCGTGCTACCGTTCTCCCGTCCGCTCCGACGTGCCGTCAACAGTCCTGGAAGGTGTCCCATACTGCAAGAGCGGCAGCATGGCCAGGCTAATCGGGGATCCGGAGTCCAGGCAAACAATTTCTAGCGGGTCGATTCCCGTTGGCTGGAAGCCAGACACCTGCCGGGGAGGGTGAAAACCGCCATGACCTGCCTGCGCCGCGGCCGCAGGCGCGGCAGGCAGGCGCCAAGGACGCCAAGAGACTCCCCAGTTCCAACTTGCCACGGTGAGATGCTTTGAGGGACCGGCCGGAAGAACTTGGTTCGGGGCCTGCAGATCTGGCGGGAGCAGGGCAGGCGGTGGAAAGAAAAGTGGCCGCCGTTGCCGGCGGCCAGAGGTCTATTCAACGCCGACAAAGGTCTGGAGCTACGTTCTCGCTTCCTCGGGGATCGCGTCCCCCGTCCGGGAGAGGGCACGTCGCACGGCCCCATCCGGATCCCCCTCCCATCCCACGACCTTTTCCGTCCCATCCACGAAGAACGTTGGAAAGCGGCGGATCCGGTGGCGTACCACCTTCCAGAAGCCACCCAGGGACTGAGGATCCACGATCCGCACCACCACCTGCTGGCCGTACGTCTTTCGCGTGTTCCGGATCCACTCCGAGAGGCGGAGATAGTCCGCCTTGAGATCCTCCGGGTACTCGTTGATCTCCTGCGTATGAACCTGCTGCCCCACCCCCGCTCCTTCCAGGAACGTCTCGCAGTGGGGTCAGTGGTAGAAGCCGGTGAGGACCGGCGTCACGACCTCGACAATCAGTTGCCGCATAGCCTCCCCTCCCGAGATGGCCTGGGGCCAGGCAAGTCTTACGAAGTAATAAGGGCTGTTGCTCCTCCTGTCCGCAGGAGAGAGTCCAGGGCACCCTGGTCCCAGCCCGTATACTTTGCCCGGCCGTTCACGATGAATGTCGGGTACGTCCTGACCCGGTGGCGCAGGGATTTCCACAGCCCCATGGGGCTGTAGGGGTCAATCAGGACGATCCGTAGTTGGTCTCCATACCGCCGGGACAGGTCCCGGACCATCTGGGACAGGCGAGCGTAGTCCTGCCACATCTCCTCGGGGTAGGAGTTCCATACCTCTTCCTGGACCCGCTGGGAGATCCCGGCGTCGTCGAAGAAATTCTGGCAGTGGCTGCAATGTTTCGCCCCGGAGATCAAGGACGCGATCACTTCGAGATTGATGGTGGGCACGACCCCCTCCCATGACGCACCACGGGCGGGGTTTCCCCCGCCCGTGGTTGTGAGACACCGATTGCTGACTAGGCCCGAGCCGCGGCCGGCCGCAGCGTGCGTGCCTTGGTGAAGGCCTGAAGGGCGTCCCAGGCCAGGAACAGCGCCAGGATCACCAGGGCGAACCCGATCGCTGCTGCCACCAGGTTGCCAAAGATGAAGGCGGCTTTGAGGTTCGGGTCGAACGCCGCCTGCAAAGACACCCAGGCGGTCACGATCAGGGCCGCGACCGTCGTCACGTACATGAAGATCGCCGGCCACATGGCCCACTGGTAGGACCGCCCCGTTTGGGCCAGCCAGATCGTGATCAGGACCAGGGCCAGGCTCGCGAACAACTGGTTAGATCCGCCGAAGAGGATCCAGATCCTGGACCAGAAACCGGTCCACATGAGCACGAGGGTCAAGATGATCCCGACGATGGTGCCGAAATGGACGTTCTTGAACACCGGAATCGCATCGCCGATCAACTCGGCACTGGCCACCCGCATGAACCGGAGGACCAACTGCATGACCGTGAGGGCCATGATCACCAGAAACGCCGAGCCGAAGGCGATGCCGAAGTCCTTGGGGATCCAGAGGACATTCAAGTACTCGGCCATGC
>CAZXXV010000516.1:0-3256 GCA_964644725.1 uncultured bacterium | reverse complement strand
CACCTACCGAACGAAATTCGCCCAAATTCAGGGCTACGTAGGCCTGGGGAATTTCCTGGGCCTGCTTCAGGATTCCTCGCTGCTGCAGAGCGTCGCCCACTCGTTCACCTTCGTCTTTTCTTCGGTCGCCCTCTCCATGGCCCTGGGGTACGGCATGGCCCTCCTCCTGAACCGGGACCTGCCGGCCAGGGGTCTGATCCGGGCCGTGGTGGTCGCCCCTTGGGTCATCGCCGAGGTGAGCGCGGCCATCGCGTGGCGCTGGCTCCTGGACCCAAACCTCTCGCCCCTGATGGTGGCGCTGCGATCCCTGGGGATGCCAAAGGTGGACTTCCTGAGCGACCCCCATTGGGCCATGGTGGCCATCATCGCCGTGAGCGTCTGGCGCTTCTACCCGTTTCCCATGCTCCTCCTCCTGGCGGCCCTGCAGGCGATTCCGCGGCAGATGGATGAGGCCGCGGAGGTGGATGGCGCGTCATACTGGAAGCGCCTCATCTACGTGACCACCCCGCTGGTCAAGGGGCCCATGCTGGTGGTCACTATCCTGAGCACCTTGTTCTTCTTCAACAAAATCGAGGTGCCCCTGGTCTTGACGGGAGGCGGACCGGGCAACGCCACCGAGCTCATGACCCTCCGGGTGTACCGGGAAGCCTTCTACGGCGGCAACCTCGGCTACGCCGCGGCGATTTCGTCCCTGATCTTCCTGGTCAACGTCGTGGTGAGCTTGCTCTATTTTCGCGTCTTGCGGCCCGAGGAGAGGTACTGATGCCGCGCCTCTCCTCTTCGAGTCCCAAAGCGGATGCCCTGGCCCACCCGGCGGCCGTGCGTCCTGTTCGTGTGCCCAGACGGCGCCGCCTGAGGCCGCGCCTCGTGCGCATCGCCCTCTGGGCTCTCCTCGCCGGCTCCTGCGTGGTGGCGGCCTTTCCGCTGTGTTGGACCTTCGCGACCTCGCTCAAGCCGATGGAGGACATCGCGGCCTTTCCTCCCCGCCTGCTGCCCGAGGTGGTGACCCTGGAACATTACCGGGACGTGGCGACCCAATCGGACATGCCGGGGTACCTCGCGAACAGCATCCTGATCACCGGCGCGACGATCGCATGCACCTTGCTCCTGGCAACGCCGGCGGGCTACGCCGCGGCGCGCTTTCGCTTCCGGGGGAAGACCCTGTTGCTGTTCGTGCTGCTCTCCACCGTGATGATCCCGGGAATGGTCATCCTGGTCCCCCTCTACGTCCTGGCGAGCCGCCTCGGGCTGCTGGACACGTACCTCGTGCTGATCCTGGTCTACATGGCCTGGCGGGTCCCAATGGTGCTCTGGATCATGAAGAGCTTCTTCGAGGGGATCCCGGTGGAGTTGGAGGAGGCGGCGATGGTGGATGGCTGCGGGAGGTTCCAGGCGATGTGGCGGATCGCCCTCCCCCTCTCGGGCCCCGGGATAGCGGCGTCCGCCATCCTGGTGCTGGTCTACGTGTGGAACGAGTTCATCATCGCGCTCACCCTCACCTCCAAGCTGCGAACGGTGACGGTGGGCCTGTACTATTACATCACGGGCTACGGGATCGAGTGGGGGCGGCTGACGGCGTCAGTGATCCTGGCTCTCGTCCCGATCCTCGTGGCCTTCCTTCTCTTCCAGCGGCGCCTCATCGAGGGGCTGACCGCGGGGGCCCTGAAAGGATAACCGGGCGGAGAATCTGAGGGAGCGAGCCGTCAGGTCAGACGTGCCGTGCAGGGTGGTGGCCTCGCGAGGGGGAAGCGAGCGGGACGCCTGACAACGGGTCGGTCGCGGGAGGGCGAGCAGAGCGGCGGCGGCACGGGACGAAGGCGAGAGCCTCGAAAAGGAGGAAACGATGGGGAAAAACGTGGGGGGCTGGACGCGGCGGCGGTTTCTCAAGGCTGCGTGCGTAGGGGCAGGAGGTGCGGTCGGATCGGTGGCGTTTCCGTACGTCATCACCCCGGCGAAGGCGAGGCCGATCACGATCACGTACTTGACGTTCCTCAATCCGCGGGAGAAGGGCCCCCGCCAGGAGGGGGTCGCGGCGGCACTCAAGGACTTCGAGGCGAAGTACCCGAACATCAAGGTGGACGTCCGCATCATCCCGTGGCCCCAAATCGACCGGCAATTCATTCTGGAGGCGGCCGCGGGCAAGGAGGCGGATGTCGCGCGCCTGAACTTCGAGTGGCTGCACAAGCATGTGGAGGCTAACTCGATCCTGCCCCTGGACGAGTTCGTACGGGACTGGACTCCGGAGCAGCGGAAGGACTGGATCTTCCCGTGGGAGGCGACGGTCTTCGAAGGCAAGAAGGTGGCCTTCCCGTTGGAACACCGGGTCCAGGTCCTCTACTACCGACGGGACATGCTCGAGAAGGCTGGTCGCAAACTGCCGACGACCTGGACCGAACTGGGGGAAATCTCCAAGGCGTTGACCTCCGACAGCTTGGCCGGCTTCGTCATCGGGCTCAGCAAGAAGGACAACGCCAGCAACCTGACGCAGTGGTTGATCCCGGCCATGTGGTCCCTGGGCGGGAATCTGTGGGACAAGGCGGGTCGCGCCGCCTTCAACACGGACGCCGGCGTCCGGACATTCCAGTTCCTGGCCGACCTCGTGAGCAAGTACGGGATGCCGAAGTCGGCCATCAACATGGGCTCGGAGGATTTGACCCTCGGGATGAAGGCCAGCACCATCGCCATGACCGCCATGGGCTCCCACCGCGTGGGCACGGCTCGCATGGGCAAAGGCGTGGGGGAGAACCTGCAGACGGCGCCGCTTCCCTGCCCGGATGGCACGAAGCCGGCCGCCTACGTGACATCCTGGGTGCTCGGCATCGGACGGAATACGAAGCACAAGGCGGAGGCGTGGAAGTTCCTTGAGCATCGGATCTCGGCCGACAGTCAGGTCCAGTACGCCCGGATCGGCGGAGAGATGCCGTCCCGGGCGTCGGCCTTCAAGGATCCCTACTTCCGCTCGGCCGAGGGCGCGGAGATGAAAACCTGGGCCGACTACATCGCACGCGCGTCGAGGCCGTATGTGCTCCCAGCCAAGTTCATCGAGCTGGGAGAGATCCTGGGTGTGGCCGTCTCCCGCGTCATCATCGACGGCGTCCCCGTCAAAAAGGCGCTCCAGGAGGCTGAGACGGAATACAATCGGATCGCCGCATAGGTGCGCGAAGCGAGCCGGCCCGGGCCTCCGGCTGGCGGGCCGGGCGCTGTCAAGCTTGGAAGACCTCACCAGAACACGATCCAGGCCGGGTGTCCCTGCGCG
>CAZXXV010000515.1:0-3259 GCA_964644725.1 uncultured bacterium | reverse complement strand
TCTGCCCCGTTCATCTTGATCGGGCTGAGAGGCGCCATGCGAAATCCTTGGGCCTGTGATGGGGGACGTTGCCACGTCCGTCACGTTATGCTAAGCTGACGCTACCATGCCACGCCAACCGCGTCTCGACTCCCCGGACGTCCTCCACCACGTGATGGTGCGGGGCATAGAACGGGCCAGCCTCTTTCGGGACGACGCCGATCGGGCCGACTTCGTCGCCCGTCTGGCCGCGCTGGCGGAGGCGGGAGCCCTGACGGTGTACGCTTGGGCGCTCCTCCCCAATCACGCCCACCTCCTTGTCCGAACGGGGGCCCGGCCGCTGCCCCGGAGCATGCGGGCCCTGCTCACCCCGCCGTGCGGGGGACCTTCAACCGGCGGCACAAGCGCGTGGGGCACCTCTTCCAGAATCGGTACAAGTCGATCGTCGTGGAGGCGGAGCCGTACCTCCTGGAGCTCGTCCGCTACCTACACCTGAACCCCCTCCGCGCGCAGGCGGTCCCGGACTTGCGCACCCTCGACCGGTACCCCTGGACCGGTCACAGCGCGCTCCTCGGGCGGATCCCCCGGCCCTGGCAGGACACGACGACCATCCTCGCGCAGTTTGGTCGGGCCGCCGCCCGCGCCCGCCGGGCCTACCGTGCCTTCGTGGCGGCGGGCATCCCGCAGGGCCGCCGCCCCGAACTGCAGGGTGGGGGCCTACTCCGGAGTGTTGGGGGCTGGCAGGCCGTCGCCGCCCTGCGTCGGGGCCGCGAGGCCTACCTCGGGGATGAACGGATCCTCGGGAGTAGCGAGTTCGTCGCGCGAATCCAACACACCCTCGAACCTGCGGCCACCGGGTCCGCCGCTCGCCTCACGCTTGAGGCGCTCGTCGCTCGGGTCTGCCGACGCGTGGGCGTGCCCCCCGCGGCCCTCGCCGGGGGCGGCCGAGTCCCCCGCCTTACGCGCGCACGGCAGGGGATCGCCTACTGCTGGATTGAGGTCCTGGGACGGCCCGGTCGCCCCCTAGCCCCCGTCCTTGGCATCCGGCCCCAGAATGTCTACCGGGCGGCCATGCGGGGCCGGGAAGCCCACGCCGAGTGGAGGCGTATACTCGGATAGTGACGGAAGTGGCAACGTCCCCCAAGACGGAAGTGCAGCGAGCCCAGCCCGGTCTACAAGAATCTCGTCGACCGCTGCCTCCGCGAGCGCGGCTATGAGCCAGTCGGCTGGCAATAGGAAGGGCGTCACCTTCAAACTCCAATGATGCAAGAACCCGGATTGACCATACGTCCAGGCGTCGCAGCCGTGATCCAGGATGCGCAAGGTCGCGTCCTCTTGCATTCCAGGCGTGTGGGCGGTGGCTGGGCCCCACCGAGTGGATCGCTGGAACCCGGCGAAGACGTTCACGCCGGCCTGCTCCGCGAGCTTGGCGAGGAGACGGGTCTCACGGTGGATGTCGAACGGCTGATAGGGGTCTACTCTGATCCAGCCTACCAGATCGTTCACTACCCTGACGGCAGAGCCATTCAGTTCGTCACTTGCCTCTTTGCCTGCCGACTTCGCGGCGGCAATCTGCAAGGCTCTGAGGAGGGGACGGCGTGGGGATGGTTCTCCCCGGCCTCATTGCCGGAGGACCTTACGCCGTATGCCCAGGTCTGGCTTCGGGATGCGATCTCTGGCGAAGCGCAGGTGGTAGTGCGCTGAGCCATCGCCGAATCATCCACTCCACTCGACTCGGCAATCCGCATAGGAACCGGTGCAGGACCGATATGCGGGTACCGGCGGGCGAGCGACTGAAGGACGGTGGGAAGCACGAATGAAGACCAACGCGACCGCCCCCGAGATCAGCCTTCTGCTGCAGATCGTGGATGAGGGCTACGAGAAGAAAGCCTGGCATGGTCCCAATCTTCGTGGCTCGATCAGGGGACTCGACCTCTCCGAGGTGTCGTGGAGACCGGCACCCGGTCGCCACAATATCTGGGAGATCGTGGTCCACGCAGCCTACTGGAAGTACATCGTCCGGCCCAGATTGCTCGGAGAAAAGAAGGGCTCGTTTCCGCTGAAGGGCTCCAACTGGTTCGTCCGGCCGGCAACCATGACGCCAAAGGCGTGGCGGGACGACATCGCCTTGCTAGAGGATATGCACCGCAGATTGCTAGCGGCAATCGTTGGGTTGTCGCCGAAAGACCTGAACAGGGTCCCCCGCGGCAGCACAGTGAGTAACGCGGCCATCATCTCCGGCATCGCCGCGCACGATGTGTACCACGCAGGCCAAATCCAACTGTTGAAACGGCTGTACAGGCAGCGGAGCCGGACGCCCAATCGAAGTTAAGAGTTTGACCCGGCGAGGGCATACCAACCCCGCAGGCACGGAAACCCACGGATGAGTCCCGTAACCCATTTTCTCGTGGGATGGGTCGTTGCCAACACTGGTGGCCTGAACCGCAGAGAGCGCGCGGCGGCCACCATAGCTGGCATCGCCCCTGACATTGACGGCATGGGCTTCATCGCAGAGCAGCTTACGCGTGGATGGAGCCGTCCATTACTCTGGTGGTCCGATTACCACCATGTGTTCGGGCACAACTTGGGATTTGGCCTACTGGAGATGCTTTCGACCGCTGCGGACAAGGCCTTTATTGAGGCCCTCCACCATCGCTTTCCGCACCGAATGGAAAGGCCTTCCGGTTGACTTTTGTAGGTGTTGACGGCTGCAGGTCGGGATGGTTTTGGGTGTGCCTGATGCATTCAGGTGAGTGGAACGTTGGCGTCGAACGGGACTTCAGTCGGATCTGGAGCAGGTGGCAACAGGCTGACTCTGTCCTCGTTGACATCCCAATCGGCCTGCGAGATTCGGGATGCGAGGAAAGGCTGTGTGATCGCGAAGCCAGAAGAGCCCTCGGTCCTCCGAGAAGCTCGAGCGTGTTCCCGGCCCCCTGCCGTCCCTCGCTGTGCGCAAATGGGTATCGTGACGCAAGCCGGATCAACGAGCGCCACACCGGGAGGCGCTTGAGCAGGCAGAGTTGGGCTATCACGAGGAAAATCCAGGAGGTGGATGACCTGCTCCAGTCGCATCCTCGGGCGAGGAATGTGATCCGGGAAATCCACCCTGAAGTTTTGTTCTGGGCCCTGAATTGCGGCAAGCCCATGCACCACAACAAGAGGACGGAGGATGGCTTCAACGAACGGCTCAAGCTGCTCGAACTGCGTTACCCTGGCAGCGAGGCCATTACTCAGCGGCGCGAAACTTAGGCTACACGTTCGCTCGCGCCGCTTCGTTCGC
>CAZXXV010000514.1:0-3260 GCA_964644725.1 uncultured bacterium | reverse complement strand
CGTCCGACATGGTCCTCATGGACGACAACTTCGCCACCATCGTGGCCGCCGTGGAGGAGGGGCGGATCATCTACGACAACATCAAGAAGTACCTGACTTTCCTCCTCTCCTGCAACGTCGCGGAGATCCTGGTTCTCGGGTTGGCAGGATTCATCGGTTGGCCCTTGCCACTGATCGCCCTGCAGATCCTGTGGGTCAACCTGACCACGGATGGCCTACCGGCGCTGGCCCTGGGTGTCGAGCCGGCCGAGCCCGATATCATGGGGCGGCCGCCACGTCGCCCCGACGAGCCCGTCTTCGCTGGACGGGTCCTGATCGGGCTCAGCGCGATGAGCCTCCTGATCTTCGTGGGCCTGATGCCGATCTTCTACGTCTACTGGCAGGCCGAGGGCGTGCCGAAGGCCCAGACCATGGCGCTGGTGACCATGATCACCTACGAGTTGTTTTTCGCTTTCAACTGCCGCTCGCTGCGGTTCACCCTCCCGCAGCTCGGGCTCTTCACCAACAAGTGGTTGCCGCTGGCCGTGCTCAGCTCGGTGCTGCTGATGATCGCGGTGATATACATCCCCTCCTGGGGAAAGGCCTTCCACACCGTCCCGCTGAGCCTGGGCGACTGGGACGTGGTTTTCCTCGTAGCAGGCGGGAGTTTCCTCCTGGTCGAAGTGGGGAAGTGGGTGGCGGCCCGGCGTCGGCCGGCCTCGGCAGCTTCGCCCGCCTGACTTCATCACGTCGCGAGCCAACCCTGGAGGCGGGGGTTCGTCCCGCCTCCGGGGTCCGCAACCTTCTCGCGCTTTCCAGTCTGATCCTGAAGAAATCTCTTGACGGCGATAGTTGGCAGATGTAGATTGTATCCTACAACTGTCGGAGAGGTGGGGATGGGTACCATCAGTCTTGAGCAGGGCGCCGAGCGGCTGCACCACCTGACCAAGGATCTGATCAGGCGCTATCAGTTCCGCGACTGGAACCAGATCTGCTGCTATGGGATCTCCATCAGCCAGTCCCATATCCTGGACACCCTGGCCGAGGAGGGGGACATCACCATGCAGCAGTTGGCCAGGCGGATGTACAAGTCCGTCAGCACCATGACGCGGGTCGTGGGCCAGCTTGTCCGACGGGGTTACGTGAAGCGGCGGCAGGATCCGGAGGACCGGCGAGTCGTCCACGTCTCCGTCACCCCCCAGGGGAAGGCCATCGTGGCTGCCGTCAACCGGGATCTGATCGAGACACAAAAGGCCGTCCTACAAAGCATTCCGGCTGAGCAATGGGCCGGTGCCTTCAAGGTCCTGGAGGCGCTGGCGGAGGGGGCCCGCCGCTGGCAGGAGACGTGCTGCAAGGCCTGATGTTTTTGAAACCGATTCTTGCATGATGCAACTTATGCCTTGGAAGCACGGAATCAGGTGAAGGAGGAACGCATGTTGCCATCGGGATTGGACGAGCAGTTCACGGCGTTCTACCACGCGGCATACGCGGACGGAGAGGTGGATGCGAAGACCAAAATCCTGATCGGGATGGCGGTGTCTTCGGCCGTGGGGTGTTATCCGTGAATGCGCTATTACCTTGGCGTCGCCAAGGATAAAGGAGTGACAGAAGGAGCCCTTCGCGAGGCCTTGAGCATTGCCGTCGCCGTGAGCGGGGGCAGGGCACGGGCGCAGGCGCGCGAGGCGCTCAAAAGCCTTCTGGAACCACTCCCTACGACCTAACGCGGGGGGATCGGAGCCAGCCGGGGGAGATCTTCAATGAAAGTTCGAATGTCGAACAGCCACGCCATGGCGTGGACGAACTTCGAACGAGAACTCTTCACGCGGCTTCTTTCTTCCCGACGTTCGTCATTCGATATTCGGTGTTCGATATTCGACATTCCGGGATAACGGGCTAACTTCGGGGGGATGCCATGAGCGGCAAGAAGTTCGGTGAACACGAGATCAAGGAAGCTGTGAAGAGACGGTACGCCGGGGCAATTGAACAGCCCGCAAGTTCGTGCTGCGGCCCGGCGCCGTCCCAGCCGGTACAGATCGGGAGTTCATGCTGTGGCCCCTCGGTGACCGAGGCCATGAAGGGAGGGATGGCGAAGGTCGCCGGGTATGGACAGGAGGAGCTTGGGCGGCTTCCTGCGGACGCCGTCCAGAACTCCTTCGGTTGCGGCAATCCTCTGGCCTTCGCTGGTGTTCGGCCGGGACAGGTGGTTCTCGATATCGGGTCCGGGGCGGGCATTGACTGCCTGATCGCTGCCGAGAAAGTCGGCCCGGCCGGGCGCGTCATCGGTCTGGACATGACCCCAGAGATGATCGAACGCGGGCGCGCAAATGCGCGAGCGGCCGGGGCTGCGAACCTGGAGTTCCGCTTAGGCGAGGCGGAGAGAATGCCGGCGGAAGATTCCTCGGTGGACTGGGTGATCTCGAACTGCGTGATCAACCTCAGCCCCGACAAACCGGCCGTGTTTCGCGAGATTGCCCGGGTGCTGAAGCCGGGTGGCCGGATCTCCATCTCCGATATCGTGGCGGAGGACCTGCCGGCTGCCATCCGGGAGAGCCGCGACGCCTGGACCGGGTGCCTGGCGGGCGCTATCAGCGAGTCGGAATACGTGCGGGGGCTGGAGGCTACAGGGCTGCGAGGCGTCCGTGTGACATCGCGCATTGTCTATGAGCCCGGCCAGCTCGCAGGACTGTTTGCCAGCTCCTGCTGCGGGGTGTCTGCCGATGCAGAGTACGATGCCTCAACCCTGGCCGCAGCCGCCGCCGGCAAGATCTGGAGCGCCCGATTCGAAGGAGTCGAACCGCATCCCGCGTCGGTGACAGCGGAAGTCACCATTGCCCCTGCGTGGGAGGAGGACCTCCCTGCCATTGAGAGCCTCTTGGCGGAAGCGGGCCTTCCCACGGACATGACGTCGTACCTCTCGGATTTCCTGGCGGCAAGACACCGGGGGAGCGTCGTCGGCTGCGTCGGGATGGAGGTGCGGGGATCGGATGCGCTCTTCCGTTCCCTTGCGGTGAACCCAGCGTATTGGGGATCGGGCCTGGGACGACGCCTCTACGGCGCGCTTGCCGAGAGGGCGCGGGGCAAGGGTGTCGAGCACGCCTACCTGGTGACTACCAGCATTGCGTCACTGGCAGAATCGTGGGGCTTCCGACGCATTGATCGGGCCAGAGTGCCGGCGGCGATTCAGGAGACATCCCAGTTCCGCGGAGCCTGCTGCGCGTCCGCCGTGGCGATGTGGCAGGATCTCCGGATGATAGGCCGGGCGGCTTCCTCTTGCGGATAGG
>CAZXXV010000513.1:0-3271 GCA_964644725.1 uncultured bacterium | reverse complement strand
GGACTGTGCGGTCCCAGGTGACCTGTCGCCTATCTTACGCACCGCACAGTATGCTGCCGTCCTGCTTCTTTTCACAATCAACGGTATGGCCCACCGCCGAGAGCTCAAAAATAAGTCGAATAAGTCTGCTACGTCCCTTTGCCAAGAATTCGTTTGACAGACTAGTCAGTCTAGTCTAATATTTTCTTCGCGGGAGGGTGCCATGGCGGAGACGTACTCGACCTATGAGGCGAAGGCCAGGTTCAGCGAGGTCATGCGAAAGGTCAGGGCGGGACAGCGGGTCATGATCGCCTATCGGGGGGAGACCATTGCGGAGATCCGGCCCCTGGAGGAGAGGGAGAAGGGGCTGGGGGCGTCTCTTGCTCGACTGGAGAATGAGGGCGTCCTCAGTCGCCGTCGGCGACCCACGGGTGTGCTCCGCCCGGTGGCGAAGAAGCCTGGCGCTCTGGCCCGGTTCCTGGAGTCACGCGAGTGAAGTTCGCCTACGTGGACAGCTCATGCCTGGTGGCTCTCGCCTTCGATGAGCCGGGGGCAAGGAGGCTGACCACCCGATTGGAGCGGTTCGACCGGCTCTTCTCCTCGAATCTGCTAGAGGCGGAACTCCGCGCGGCCCTGATGCGGGAAGGCGTTCAGGGTAAGGTCGAGGACATGCTCTCCTGGATCACGTGGGTGTACCCAAACCGCCCGCTAACCCAGGAGTTCGCCCGAGTCACCGTGGCCGGTTATCTGAAAGGGGCCGACCTGTGGCACCTGGCCAACGCCCTGTTTCTGGCCCCCGAGCCAAAGGAGCTGGCTTTTCTCACCCTCGACGCCCGGCAAAAGCAGATTGCGGCGAAGCTCGGCTTTGCCTCGTAGCATCGGCCGGTCTCCTATGCCAGCCCTCCTTCCTCTGGTTCCCTGCTTCTCCTGACTCCGAACCCCCTTGCCATTGAACCCACCCGAGCCTTGCTTCTCCGCTTCGGGATCGGGCCTTCATTGGCTTATTTCTGGCCGAAATAAAGTCCTAAAGGCCGAACCAAGTGGAGAGGGGTCGTTACCGCCCGAATCGGCGCTGGCGATGCTGATAGCTGCGGATGGCGCGGAGCAGGTCAATCTTGCGGAAGGCGGGCCAGTAGGCGTCGCAGAAGTAGTACTCGCTGTAGGCGCTCTGCCAGAGCAGGAAGCCGCTCAGCCGCACCTCGTCGCTGGTGCGGATGATGAGGTCGGGGTCCGGCAGGTCGTACGTGTACAGGTATTTCCCGATGACATCGGCGGTGAGCTTGTCGGCGATCTCCCTCAGGCTCATCCCCTGGCGGCCCCAATCGCGCAGGAGGCTCTGGATGGCATCCACCACCTCCTGGCGCCCGCCATACCCAACGGCCACGTTGAGGAAGAAGTTCTCGTAGTTCGCCGTGGCCTCCTCGGCGGCCCGGATGGCGTCACGGAGCGAGGGCGGCAACAGGTCCAGTCGTCCGATGGCCCGGATCCGGACCTGGCGGCCGTGAATCTTCGGGTCCACGGCGACCTGGCGCATCTTCCGCTCGATCAGGGAGAGGAGCCCCTCAAGCTCCTCCGGCGGGCGCATCAGGTTCTCCGCGGACAGGATCCAGATGGTGACCATCCGGATCCCAAGCTCCACGCACCACTCCAGCGCTTCCTCCAGTTTCGCTGCGCCCCGTTCGTGACCCTGGATGATTTCGGCCAGCCCCAACTGCCGCGCGAACCGCCGATTCCCGTCCAGGATCAGGCCGATGTGGCGAGGGAGCGGCTACCGGCGGATTTCAGCCAGCAGTCGCCGTTCGTAGAGGCGGTAGAGGACGGAGGTCAGCATCGCTGGAGCGCCTCGGGTCGCACGCTCCCCTTGGGCGGAGGACCTTGGGGATCAAACTTCATTATACCTGCCCGCATCCCCAGGGACAAGACACCCGGGCTCCGCCCGGCTCTCACCGCCAGGGCGTAAGCCACCAGAAGAAGGCCCGGGGAACATCCGCCGGCGTCACCACCGGGGTGCGGGCGATCTCGCGATCCCCCACCCGGGCGATCAGCGTGCCGACGGGTTGCCCCTTGGGGAGGGGCGCACGCAGCCCAGCCTGGACGTCCACGGTGGTCCGGATGGCCCCTTTCTCCTCCCGGAGCACCAACACCCGGACATCGCTTCGCGTCACGGGGCGGAAGGCGCCGTTCGCCCGCGGAAGATGAATCTCTGTGGCCAGCGGCGTCCCCGCCTTCGCCACGACCACCTCGACATACCGGCTGAACCCCTCTTCCAGGAGTCTCGCCGCCTCCTCGAACCGCGCGCGGTTCGTGGGCGCCCCCATGACGACGGTGATGAGGCGCAGATTCCCACGAGCGGCCGTGGCGGCGAGGTTGTACCCGGCCTCCCAGAAATGGCCGGTCTTCAATCCATCCGCCCCGGGAAACCGGCCGATCAGGTGGTTGCTGTTCTTCAAGATGAATGTCTCCTCGCGGAAGGGAGCCTCCGGTGTAGACGTCCATCGGAGGATCTCCGGGAATTTCACCAGCTCCTGGGAAAGTCGGGCCATGTCCCGCGGTGTGGTCACGTCCCCCTCCTGGCCGGGGCCGGGCGGCAGACCGTGGACAGACGCAAAGCGCGTCAAGGCAAGCTTCAACGCCATCGCCCGTTCATTCATCCGGCGCACCGCCCCCTGGACGCTGCCGGCCAATCGCTCGGCCAATGCCACGGCCGCATCGTTGGCCGAGCCGATGAGGAGTGCCGCCATCATGTCCTCTACGGGAAAGACCTCTCCCTGCTTGAGGTAGACCTGAGAGCCGCCCATCTTGCTCGCCAGCGCAGAGGTGGGGACGGGATCCGTGAGTTTCAGTTGGCCGTCCCTGATCGCTTCCATCACCAGAAGGGCCAGCATCATCTTGGTCATCGAGGCGGGGGCACCAGGGCGATCGGGCTCCTGGCTGGCCAGGACATCCCCGGATGCGGCATTGATGGTGAGCCAGGCCCCGGGGGTTTCTACCCGGGGGCCTACGGCCGGTCCTGATCCTCCCTTGGATTTCGCCGCGAAGACGGGACTGCTCACGAGATGCAAGAGGACGGCGCCGCTCACGATGCAGAGCCACACGTCCCCTGTGCGCCGACGCCACCACCCCTTCCGACCCACCGCCACCTCGCACCTGACCACGCCAGAACCGATCATGCAGATCCTCCCTTGCCGACAGAGGTTGGTAAGGACAAATCCTGCCATCTCAATTCAGCGCCTCTTCGAAGCTGATGCAGAATGCCACGCGCTTGCGCGAAGGTCAACCCTGATCTATTCGT
>CAZXXV010000512.1:2130-3279 GCA_964644725.1 uncultured bacterium | reverse complement strand
CCGTCGGGATTGGCGAGCGCGAGCAGGGGCGTGTTGGCCGCCGGCTGGGTAGGGCTGAGGAGGTCCACCAGCTCCAGTTGCGTCAGGGTGCTGATCGCATGAGTCTCTGCCAGGAAGCGGACCGATCCGTCGGGCTGGGCGCGCGTCAAGGCGTGGATCGGCAGGTAGAGCAGGAGGTCGTTGGGGATCAGGACGAGATTCCGGCTCGTCTTCAGTTCGGCCTCGATAGGATCAAGCAGGTGGGCGGCCAGCTTCTGGGTGAGCTGCTTCAGGGGGGCGACGTCGCGTCGGTACCCCTCGGACCCGTCGTCGGCCCAGGAAAGGCGCTGGCTCGCCCCGCGTTCGAGGTGCTGGCGATACTGCCTGATCAGCTCGTACAAATCGGCCTGGGACACGCTCTGGCTCTTCACCTGGAAGCGCCCGCCCGGCGCCACCACAAAGATGTACAGCGCATCGGGACTGGCGAAGTATTGGACGGCCATCGTGCCCGCCGGAAGCCGGTCGGCGAACTTGGCCAGGACCTTGGGGTCCACCGTCTGCTGGTCCACGAACTGGGACTTATATTGGGGATACCGTGCCAAGAACGCCTGGACCTGGGCCAGGTATTCGGCTTTGGTCTGGGCCAGGAGCGCGGTGAGGTTCTGGACCTTCTCCGTTTGCTGCTCCTTGCGGGCCTTGGTCTGCTCCTCTCGGAGGGCCTGCTCCAGGGCCAGCACCCGATCCTGTTTGGCCTGGGCCTTCTCGGCCTCCTCCCGCGCCTTGGGGTCCTGTAGCTTCGGCCTGGCGGCCCCCAGGGCCTCGGCGACGATCCGCCCCTTCCTGGCCTCCAGCACCGCAACGGCCTCCCGATCGTAGCCCTTGGTGGAGTCCTGCTCATGGAGCTTCAAGAGGAGGCGGGCCATCGCGTCATAGACCGCCAACCGGTTTTCGGCTTGCAGGTACGTCGTGCGGGACCCTTCTTCCCCAAACTGACCAGCGAGTTTCTCCACCGTCCGCATCGCCTCCTGGTACATGGCGATGGCCTCGAGCGGTCGCCCTTCGCGCTCGTGAATCCTCCCCAGGCCGTGGGCAGAACGCCAGCGGACCTCGGGGATGTCTGCACTCCGTGCAATCAGCAGGGCCCGCTCGAAAACGGGCCGCGCGCTGCGA
>CAZXXV010000512.1:0-2030 GCA_964644725.1 uncultured bacterium | reverse complement strand
GGATGCGTGGGGCCAAGGGTCTGCTCGCGGATCTGCAGGGCGCGCTCGTAAAGCGGCTGGGCCGCGGCGTAGCTGCCGCTGTCCCGGAGGACATCGGCGAGGTTGTTGAGACTCTGGGCTACGGCCGAGTGGTTCGGCCCAAGGGCCTTCTCGCGGATCTGGAGGGCCCGCTCGTGCAGCGAACGGGCGGTAGCGTAGTTGTTCGTTGCGTGATGGAGGAGGGCAAGGTTATTAAGGGTCAAGGCCACGAAGGGGTGGGTCGGCCCGAGGGCCTGCTCCCGGATCTTGAGGGCCCGCTCGTACAGCGGGCGAGCCGACGCGTAATCGCCGGTGAGGTGGAGGAGCCAGGCAAGACCGTTCAGGCTCGTGGCCACGGCAGGATGCGTGGGCCCCAAAGCCTGCTCCCGGATCTGTAGGGCCCGCTCATAGAGTGGCCTGGCGCCACTGTAGTTGGCGGTGTCCAGAAGGGTATCGGCGAGATTGCCGAGGCTCTGGGCCACCAGCGCGTGGTTCGGCCCGAAGGCCTGCTCGCGGATCTGGAGGGCGCGCTCGTGATGGGACCTGGCACCGGCATAGTCACTCAGGCCATGGCGAAGGACGAGGGCCAGGTTGGTGAGGCTCACGGCAACGACGGGATGATTTGGACCGAAAGCCCGTTCGCGAATCTGGAGCGCCCGCTCGTGTAGTGGTCGGGCCGCGGCATAGTCGCCAGAAAGGAAAAGGAGATGCCCGAGGTTGTTCAGCGACGCAGCGACCTCCGGGTGATTGGGGCCAAAGGCTTGCTCCCGGATGGTCAACGCGCGATCGAGCAGCGGCCTGGCCTCGGCGTAGTCGCCGTTCTCCAGGAGCAGCCAGCCCAGGTTGTTGAGGCTTGTGGCGACATCCGGGTGAGAGGGACTGAGGTTCTTCTCGCGGATGGCCAGCGCCTCGCGGGCTTTCGGGATCCCCTCTCGATAGCGCCCCTCGTTGAGGAGCCGAACGACCTCGGTATTCAACTCGCGAGCCCGCTTGAGCGGGTCCGCATCCTGGGCCGCCGCCGGAAGGGTAATGGAAAGTGCGAGAACAAACCCGGAGAGCGCACAAGCCTTGGACCGACGCATCATCCACCTCGCATATCGGTCATGCCCATGTCTTACCCTCAATGCCCTGAAGTTGCTCGTGCGGTTTCAATTCTCTTCGATAGCCCTCTGACCCGCCAGCAAGACCTTTCGATCTCAACAGTTGCTGAGGGCCTCAGGGTCACTTCACCTTCACCAGTGGCAGGACCCCTTCCAGCTCGCCCTTCATGACGGGGTGCTGGTTGCCCCCCACGGCACGGGCCTTCTGGCTGACCTGCTGCTCCACGTACTCGTACAGCTCCTGGAGCGAGACGATCCCGTCGCGGTTCAGGTCGGCGGCGCCCTGGAGGCCCCGGAGGAGGTAGTAGGTGAAGAGCCCGTGGCCCAGGTCCGCCATCTCGATGGAGACCTCGGCGGGGCGGGAGGCGGTGATGATCGCCCGGCCTTTGGCCCGGGTGAGCCGCTCGCGGAACAGATCATCCACGTTGACCGCCCGGGTCTTCTTCGAGGCGAAGGTGCGGCCTCCCGCCGCCCCGCTGTAACAAGAGTCCAGGAACACCACGACTCGCTCCGCCTCGATGCGGCCGAAGATGGTCTGGAGTTCGTCCATGGGGAAGGCTGTGGAATAGAGATCATCGGGCTCCGCGTCGCTGGGGACCAGGTACTTCGCTAGGCCGTCCCGTTCGATTCCCCTTTGGTCCAGTTCCGGCGCGCCATGCCCAGCGAAGAAGATGAGGACCGTGTCGTCCCTCTGCGCCGAGCGGGCCAGGAAGGTCCCGAGGGCCCACTTGAGGTTCCGGAGGGTGGGCTTCCGCTCGGTCTTGTCCGTCAAGAGGAAGATGTGTTCCGGCTTGAAGCCCGCGGGGCCGGTCAGGATCTGATAGATGGCCTCGGCATCGGGGACCGTGTAGCGGAGCCGGGGGATGTCCGGGCTCTCGTACCGGCCCACCCCCACCACCACGGCCCAGCGGT
>CAZXXV010000511.1:0-3279 GCA_964644725.1 uncultured bacterium | reverse complement strand
GTGATGCAGTTCATGTGCAGCACTGGGTTCCAGAGGTCTTCGTGCGCGGGCAGGATGCGCACCCGGAAGCCATGCAGCCCGGTTGTCTTGCCCTGGAGCGTCCCTGAGTATATGTAGACGCCGGTCCGGGGACACCCCTCGACTTTCATCTCCGAAACAGTCGCGGACGTGATCTCTCCCTCGCCCCCGAGGGGGCCAGCATACAGGGCGACCGACACATCTTTCGGGGCCAACGACCCCAGCGTGATCTCCGCTCGGACAGTCCGCGTGGTGCCCGCCTCCAGTGGGGCCACCATCTCGGCCTCGACGGACTTCACCGCCACCCCTTTCCAGTATGTCCGCACCCGTTCCTTCCACGCGGCCAGCGCCTGCGCGCGCTGCAGGCCGTTGGCGCCCAGGACCTCCCAGCGCTGGCCCGCCGGCAGATACAACCGTTCCGTATACTCCTTCACCATCCGGGAGGCGCTGTAGACCGGGCAGACGGTGCGCATGGCGTTCTTCATGCGCCGGATCCACTCCCGAGGGAGGCCGTCCCGGCCCCGGGTGTAAAACATCGGCACCACCTCGTTCTCCAGCATCTGATAGATGGCATTGCTCTCCACCTGGTCGTGGTAGCCCGGATCCTCGTATTCCTCCCCGCGTCCGATGGCCCAGCCGTTGGTCCCGTCATAGGCTTCGTCCCACCAGCCATCCAGAACACTGATGTTGATGGCCCCATTGACTGTGGCCTTCATGCCGCTGGTCCCGCTGGCCTCCAGGGGGCGCCGGGGGTTGTTCAGCCACACATCCACGCCCTGATACAGGTAGCGCCCCACCTTGATGTCGTAATCCTCGAGGAAGACGATCCGCTGGCGGAACTCCGGCCGGCGAGCGAAGTGCACCACCTGCCGGATGAAGTCCTTCCCTTCTTGGTCGGCCGGGTGGGCCTTGCCGGCGTAGATGATCTGCACCGGTCGCTGCGGATCGCCCAGGATCCTCGCCAGCCGCTCAGGATCGCGAAACAGCAGGGTGGCCCGCTTGTACGTGGCGAACCGGCGCGCGAATCCGATGGTGAGGGCCTTGGGGTCCAAGACCTCCTCGGCCTGCTCCCGCTCTGCGGGCGGGGCACCCCGCTGCTCGAGCTGCATCTGCAGGCGCCGCCGGGCGAAGGCCACCAACCGCTCCCGTCGCCGCTCGTGGGTCCGCCAGAGTTCGGCGTCCGGGATCTGTTCCACCCGCTCCCAGACCGACTGGTCGGCCGGGTGCGAGATCCAGCGCGGGCCCAGATAGGAGTCGAAGAGCCCGGCCATGTCGTGGGAGAGCCACCCTCGGACATGCACGCCGTTGGTGATGGAGGTGATGGGGAGATCGTCCACCGGGACGTCCGGCCACAGCCCGGACCACATCCGCCGCGAGACCCGTCCGTGCAGGGCGCTGACGCCGTTGGTGGCCCCGGAGAGCCGGATGGCCAGGACCGCCATGGAAAATGGCTCGCTCCCGTCCGCGGGATTCTGCCGCCCCAGCGCCAGGAAGGCGTCGCGGCTGAGGCCCAGTTGCGTGTAATACGGCCCGAAGTAGCGGTCCATCAGGTCGGGAGTGAACACGTCAATCCCGGCCGGCACCGGCGTGTGCGTCGTGAAGACATTGCTGGCCGCGACCAGCTCGCGCGCCGCCGCGAAGCCCACCTTGTGCCGGACGATCAGGCGCCGGATGCGCTCCAGGGTCAGGAAGGCCGAGTGCCCCTCGTTGATGTGGCAGACCGTGGGCTCGATCCCCAAGGCGTCCAGCGCCCGGATCCCGCCGATACCCAGCAGCATCTCTTGGCGAATGCGCGTGTCCCGATCGCCCCCGTACAGGTACCCGGTGATGGCGCGATCCTCGGGGCCGTTGACCGGGAGGTCGGTGTCCAAAAGGTACAGGGGGACTCGCCCGACCTGGGCCCGCCAGACCTGGGCCTGCACCTTGCGACCGGGAAACTCCACCTCCACGGTGATCAGGGTGCCGTCCGCCCGCCGCTCCAGGGTGATGGGCAGGTTGTAATAGTCGGCCTCGGGATACTCTTCTCCCTGCCAGCCGTCGGCATTGAGGTACTGGCGGAAGTAGCCGCGCCGGTACATGAGGCCCACCGCCACCATGGGGATGCCCAGGTCGCTGGCCGACTTCACGTGATCTCCCGCCAGGATCCCCAGGCCTCCCGAATACAGCCGCAGCCCCTCCACGATTCCGAACTCGGCACAGAAGTACGCCACGCAAATGCCATTCTTCGGATAGGTCTGGCCGAACCAGGTGGGCCGTTCCATATAGCTCGACAACCTGGCGCTGACTCTGTCAAGGGAGGCCAAATAGCCTTCGTCCGCCGTCAGTTCAGCGAGTCGATCCTGGGACACCAGGCCCAGCATCTTGATGGGGTTGGCGTAGCACCGCTCCCAGAGAAGCTGTTTGGGGTCCAGCCGTCGGAGGAGATCAATGGCCTCCCCGTCCCATGTCCACGCCAGGTTCATCGCAATGCGCACGAGTTCCTTCAGGCGGTCTGGGATCTGGGGTACGACGGTGTATTTGTGAGCGGGGATCACGGCGGCCTCCTTCCTGGCGGGTCCCTCCCCCCGACCGGGGCAGCCCCGGCACACTCACCCCTCTCCCCGGCCGCCAGAGCATACTGCGGACCGGCCATCTCGGCAAGGGATTGTCTGAACTTGCAAAGCAGGAGAGGATAATCCGGAGGGAAGGACAGGGGGCCGCTCTGGCCCCCAGGATCTCCGGCGCCAGGATTCCCGAGCGACGCCTAAAAAAACGGGCCACCCGGGGGCAGATCTCGGGTGGCCCGTCGCGTCAGGATGGGAGCGTGGAAGAGGCTACTGGAGCGTGGACAGGGCCTCCCCCGCCTTCTTCACCGACTCGGCGTGATTGCCGGCCTTGTGCAGCTTGTCGGCCTCCTCGGCCAGCGCCCTCGCCTGCTTCGCCGCGATGCGAATGCGGGCCCCTCGGTAAATCGCTGATTTATCGAGGGGTTTTTTCTTTTCATCTTGACTGGCGGGGGGTAGAATAGGGGCAGTTTTCGGACCTCGCGGGCATATTCGCGGGCACGTTTTTCAAGCTAACACCGACGCCAAGGGTGGGGGTACCGAGATAACGGACTGGAGAGAGTATTCGGCTGGAGCTTGCATTCTCGCATTGTCTCTCGGCTTAGACGCAGAGCTGGCCACCATGGTGGTTCCACCCGTATCGGACTGCCTGGGTTTGAAAGCTGCTGCCATCTGCCGACAGCCAAACCGTGAGGCAGTGATTCCTCCGCACACTGAT
>CAZXXV010000510.1:0-3281 GCA_964644725.1 uncultured bacterium | reverse complement strand
GAGGAGGAGGTGCGGGTTGCCCATCAGGGCCCGGGCGATGGCCAGCATCTGCAGTTCGCCGCCACTCAGATGCTCGCCCCGGCGGGAGCGCAACCCCGCGAGTTGCGGGAAGAGCGCGAGCACAGAGTCCACATCCCACCGGCCCTTGCCGTTGCGACGGGCGATGAGCAGGTTCTCGGTCACCGTGAGGTTGGGGAAGATGCGGCGGCCCTGCGGGACGAGGCCGATCCCGAGGCGGCCGACCTCTTCCGGCGAGGCGCCCGCGATTGCCTTGCCCTGGAAGCGGATCGCGCCGCTGCGGGGAGGGGCGGTGCCCATGATGCTGCTCAGGGTGGTGGTCTTCCCGGCGCCGTTCCTGCCCAAGAGACACACCACCTCCCCTTCCCGCACATCCAGCGAGACATCGTGCAGAATGTGGCTCTTCCCATAGAAGGTGTTGATGCCTTCCACGCTGAGCAGCGGGGCGGCGGCAACGGGCGCCCGCCGGGGGACCTCGGTCACCTTCAAGCCGCCCAGGTAGGCCTCCTGCACCTGGCGGTCCTGCTGGATCTCTGCGGGCGTTCCCTCGGCGATGACCTTTCCTTGATGCAGGACCGTGATGCGATCCGACAGGGCCAGGACGCGGTCGATATCGTGCTCGATGAGGACGATCGTCACGTGGTCCGCCAGGCGGCGGATGAGGTCCGCCACGCGGAGCCGCTCCCTGGGCGACAGCCCCGCCAGGGGCTCGTCCAGGAGCAGGACCTCGGGGGTCGTGGCCAGCGCAATCCCGATTTCCAGGAGGCGCTGGTCGCCGTGGGACAGGCTGCTCGCCGCCATCGCCTCCTTGCCGGAGAGCCCGACCAGGCCGATGATGCGCTGCGCTTCCACGATCAGGTCGGTCAGCGCCTCGGCCCGGGACACGAGGTCGAACCGGTGGGGGCTCCTGGCCTGGACGGCGATGCGCACGTTCTCCAGGACGCTGAGCTCCTGGAAGATGCTGATGATCTGAAACGAGCGGGAGATGCCTCGGGAGACGATCTGGTCGGGGCGCAAACCGGTGAGGCGTTCGCCCTTGAACCTGGCCTCCCCGCCGTCGCTCTCCAGGATGCCGAAGAGCGCGTTGAAGAACGTCGTCTTCCCCGCTCCGTTCGGGCCGATGATGGAATGGAGCTCACCTTTGCGGACGGTCAGGTCCACCCCGTCCACCGCCGCCAGGGCACCAAAGCGCTTGACCAGGCCGTGCGTCGTCAGGATCGGCTCTCCGATGGTCCGGCTCGGCCGACCCGTGCCGGCCTCACCAGCCACCCTCCCCGGCGCGGTCTCGGCCGTCGCCGTCGCCGCGTGCAGGAGGCCCTCCGGAACTCGACGGGAGCGCAACCGCTCCCACAGGGTAAGCGTGACCCCCACGATCCCGTTCGGCGAGAACAGGATGAAGGCCATGAACACGATGCCGAAGAACACCATCCAGTTCTGCGTATAGGTGCTCAGCGTATCCCGGGCGAAGACGAAGAACACGGCGCCGACGACGGGCCCGAAGAAGTTGCGCATGCCCCCGACCAGGGTCATGGCCACGATCTCCCCCGAGAAGTTCACGTGGAGCGTCTCCGGGTAGACGAAGTTCAGCAGGAAGGCGTGCAGCGTCCCGGCCAGCCCCGCGAACCCGCACGAGATCGTGAAGGCGATCATCTTGTACCGCTTGGGGTCGTAGCCGACGCAGTTGGCGCGCCGCTCGTTCTCCCGGGTGGCCAGGAGGACACGGCCGAAAGGCGAATGCACCAGCCGCCAGATGAATACGATGGCCACGCTGACGATCGCCGCCACCAGGTAGTAGTAGGAGAGCGGCCCCTTGAGGTTGAGGCCCGGCAGGACCGAGCGCTCGATGCCGCCGATGCCGTTCTCGCCGCCCGTCACCGCCGTCGCGCGATAGACGATGTAGAAGAACATCTGGGTGAAGGCGAGCGTGAGGAGGGCGAAATAGACCCCGCGCTTCCGCATCAGGAGAAAGCCGATCACCGCCCCCATGAGGGTCGCCGCGATCGTGCCGGACACCATGGGCACGGCCATCCCCTTCGTGAGGTGCGTGTAGGTCAAAGCGGCGCCGTAGGCCCCGATCCCGAAGAAGGCCCCGTGTCCGAAGGACAGGAGCCCCCCGTATCCCAGCAGGATGTTGAACGCCAGGGCCAGCAGGGAGAAGATGAGGATCTCCGTGGCGATGGAATACGTGGTCCCCAGCTTCACCACGGCGAACGGCAAGACCAGAAAGATCGCGAACAGCGGGACGAAAGGGTGTCGCAGGAGGCCCACCGCAGCACCGTTGGACCAGGTCGGTGTGCTCATTCGAACTTCTCCCATCGCTCACCCAAGAGGCCGCGGGGGCGGGCCAGGAGGACCACCGCCATCAGGATGTACATGGAGGCCTGGGCGATGGGGGGCCAGACCAGGATGCTCAGGCTCACGACCTCCCCCACGAGGATCCCCGCGATCACCGCCCCCCAGAAGCTGCCCAGCCCGCCGATGGTCACCACCACGAAGGCGGCCGTGCCCACGTCGGTCCCCATGGCCGGCTGGACCCCGGCCAGGGGCGCCATGAGGACCCCGGCGATGGCGGCCAGGGCCGATCCCAGGCCGAACACGAAGGTGAAGATCGGTCGCAGGCTGATCCCGAGGATCCGCACCATCTCCCCATCCCGACTTCCCGCGCGGATGATCATGCCGTACGGGGTCTTCTCCAGGAACCACCATAAGCCCGCGATGATGGCCACGGCGCAGACGAGGATGAAATAGCGGTATTTCGGGTAGACGAAGGCGCCCATGGGCAGGGGCCCGGTGAGGGCTTGCGGGATGTTGTAGGGGAGCCCGCTGGTCCCCCAGATGATCCGGACGAGCTGCTCCGCCACCATGGCCAGGCCGAAGGTCAGCAGGAGGCCCGCCACCGGATCCTCCCGGTAGAGCCGCCGCAGGAAGACCACCTCGATGAGCATTCCCAGGATCCCGACCAGCACCGGCGAGACCACCAGGGAGGGCCCGAACCCGAGGGAGTCCTTGAGGACCACCGTGGCATAGGCCCCCATCGTGAAGAGGATCCCGTGACAGAAATTGATGACGCCGATCATCCCAAAGATGAGGGACAGGCCGATGGCCATGAGCACGTACAGGGTGCCCATCACGAAGCCATTGACCAGGTACTCCGCCAACGCCATCCAGGTCATGGGTGTGGCTCCTCACATCCCCACGGGAGCGGAAAGGGTGGGGCCGGGCCGAACCCCGCGGCCCGGCCCCGGACGCTGCTCAGTCAGCCG
>CAZXXV010000509.1:0-3307 GCA_964644725.1 uncultured bacterium | reverse complement strand
GTGGCGCCACCGGGATCGGCTGACGCGCCGCCAGCTCCGCGTGGACCCGACCAGGGGGCTCGCCCAGCAGCACCGCCACACGGTTCTTGGCCTCCTCCAGCCCGGCCTGCAGGGTCGGGATCTGCGCCCGGGTGCTCTCCAGGTTATACGTGGCCTGCTCCACGTCGAGCGCGGTCGTGAGGCCGGCCTCAAGCCGCACGGCCGCGAGCGCCCGCGTCTCCGTTTGCGCCTGGAGGTTCGCTTCGCTGACGGCGAGTCTGGCCTGGAACGTGCGCGCCTCGATGTAGTTCAGCGCGACCTCGGCCAGCAGGGACACCAGGGTGTTGCGGAGATCCTCCGTCGTCGCGTGCAGCGTCGCCGTGGCCGATTCCACGGAACGCCGCACGCCCCCGAACAGATCCAGCTCCCAACTGGCGTCAAACCCAATGGCGTAGGCGGAGACGTCTTGGGTATCGCCCGCGGCGGCCTTCTGGCTGCTCCGGCTGCGGGTGGCGGAGGCCGTGGCGTTCAGGGTCGGAAAGAGATCGGCCTGACTGATGCCCCGGCGCGCCCGCGCCTCCCGCACCCGGGCCTGCGCTTTCTTCAGGTCCAAGTTTCCCCGGACGGCACGCTCAATCAAGCTAGTGAGGGTCGGGTCGTTGAGCGTGGTCCACCAGCTTGCCAATGTCTGGGGATCCATCTCCTCGGCCATCGCGCCGCCTCTGAGGACCGCATGCCAGGCCTGGGGCGCCGAGATCTCTGGCGGAACGTAATCTGGCCCCACGGCGCAGCCGGCAAAGATCCCGAGCCACACCGGCAGGACGAGCTGTGCCCAGAGGTGGGCCGCGGAGTGGTCCAGGGGTACGTCACCGCCCATCTCGCGGCCTCTCGCTTCCGGGGCCTGGGGTCTACTCATGTCGCAGGGCCTCGATGGGATCCAGCCGCGCGGCCTGGCGAGCTGGAAAGAAGCCAAAGACGACGCCGACCGCCGCGGAGAACACGAACGCCAGGGTGACGATGCTCAGGTTGAGGATGAACGGGACTTCAAGCGCGGTGGCTCCGGCGGCGGCGGCCGCCAGCCCGAGCCCGATGCCGACTAGGCCGCCGAAGGACGAGAGCACCACCGCCTCCACCAGAAACTGCACCAGCACTTCCCGTTCCAGGGCCCCGATGGCCAGCCGGATGCCGATCTCCCGCGTCCGCTCGGTCACCGAGACCAGCATGATGTTCATGATGCCGATCCCCCCCACCAGCAGACTCACCGTCCCCACCGCCCCGAGCAGCGCAGTGAGGACCCGGGTGGTTCCGGCCAGTGTGCTGACGAGCTGTTGCATGTTGCGCACGTGGAAGTCATCGTCCTTGCCCGGCGTGATCCGGCGGCGCTCCCGCAGGAGTTGCTCGATATCCCGCTGGACCTTCTCCGTGGACACACCGTCTCGCGCGGAGACCGAGATCGCGCCGACGTCCAGATTCCCGGCGATGCGCCGCTGCAGCATGCGCAAGGGAACAAGGATCATGTCGTCCTGATCCATGCCGAAACTCGTCTGCCCCTTCTTGGCGAGCACGCCGATCACCTGACAGGAGATCTTGCTCAGGCGAATCACCGCGCCGAGCGGGTCCCGTCCCCCGAACAGCTCCTTCCGCACCGTTGCGCCGAGGAGGCACACGGTGCTACCCGCCCGCAGCTCGTCGTCGGTGAACTGGCGTCCGCCGGCAAGGGACCAGTTCCGCACCTGGAGGTAGGCATTGGTGGTCCCGGTAACGGTGGTGGACCAGTTGGCGCTGCCGGAAATCGCCTGCATCGTCTTGGTGGCGACCGGGGCCATGGCGGCAAGTCCGGAAACCTCCCTGGCGATAGCCTCGGCATCCTCTATCTTGAACATGGCCGCGCTCTCGCGCGCGCCGCCCGGGCGCGGCCCCTGTCCAGGCATCACCTCGATGAGGTTGCTGCCGAGGCTGGCCACATCGGCCGTCACCTTCGCGGTCGCGCCGCCGCCGATGGTCACCATCGTGATGACGGCGGCGACGCCGATGACGATGCCGAGGATGGTCAGCGAGGAGCGCAGGACGTTCCGGCGGATCTCTCGCAGGGCGAGCAGGAAAATGCTCCAGAGCATCAGGCCGCCCCCCCGTCTCGGCCGTCCGATTCGATCCGGCCGTCGCGAAAGCGAATGGTCCGCCTCGCGAACTTGGCCATCTCTGGCTCGTGGGTCACCATGACAACCGTGAGTCTGCGCTCGTCGTTGAGCGCGGTGAGTAGTTCCATGATTTCACGACCCATCGCGGAATCCAGGTTGCCGGTCGGCTCGTCAGCGAAGAGGACGGCCGGGTCGGTGACGATGGCGCGGGCGATCGCCACCCGCTGCTGCTGTCCACCCGAGAGTTCGCTGGGCGTATGGGATTCCCAGCCCGTGAGCCCTACGGCCTCCAGGGCCTGCAGGGCACGCACGCGCCGCTTGCCAGCGGGAACCCCGCGATAGAGCAGGGGGAGCTCCACGTTTTCCAGCGCCGAGGTCCGGTTCAGCAGGTTGTAGCCCTGGAACACGAAGCCGAGATAGTGACGGCGTAGCAGCGCTCGCTGATTCCGAGTCAGGGCGGCGACATCTACCCCTTTGAACAAATAGGTACCGGAGGTCGGTGTATCCAGGCAGCCCAGGATGTTCATGCAGGTGGACTTCCCCGATCCGCTCGGCCCCATCACGGCAACGAATTCCCCGTGGTTGATGCGGAGGTCAATGCCGCGCAGCGCGTGCACGGCGGCCTGGCCCGCGCCATAGACCTTGATCACGGCCGTCAACTCGATCATGGGCCCATTCGCGTGCTGAGAAGCGGGTCTGTTCATCGGTCTACACTGACTGTATCGACCACCAGCGCCATCCCTGGCTCGACCTCCCCGCCCGTGATCTCCGTCATGATCCCATCGGTCGAGCCGACGGCGACAGGAATGGCGACAAGCTGTCCCTCCCGCAGCGTCCAGACCCGCGGCTGCTTGGAGTCGCCTTTCGCGTCCCCGTGCGCCTTGGGCGGCATGGGCGGCGGGCCCGGAAGGATCTTTCGCAGGAGCCCGCCGCTGCTAGCGGGCGCCTGCTGCTGTCCTGCCGATGGGACGAAGCGAAGTGCGGCGTTCGGCACAAGCACGCGGTTCTCGACCTGCTGGACGGTTATGACCGCTGTGGCCGTCATCCCCGGCCGGAGGGACAAGTCCGCGTTGTCCAGGCTCAACACGGTCTCGTACGTCACGACGCCGCTCACAGTTTTGGAACCGTACCGAACCTGGGCGATCCGCGCCTGGAAGATGCGATTCGGGTAGGCGTCGACGGTGAAGGTA
>CAZXXV010000508.1:0-3312 GCA_964644725.1 uncultured bacterium | reverse complement strand
GTTGAGGAACCAGATCCGACGCTCCCGTGCTGATAGCTGATCGCTGAGTGCTGAGAGTGTGTGAAAATATCGGTGAATCAGCGCCGTTCGGCTGAGCGCCTGTGAGTCAACGAGTTGACCATTTGACCACTTGACAATTCTTCGTAGGCATTGCTACTGTCTAGCCCGCTTTGCCGGCGCGCGGCATGCCCATCCCCCGGAGACTTCCCAGACCGGGAGAGTGGATGGCAAACCCCTTGAGGAGTGGATGCTCCCGGCCGAGGCACCGGCAGAAGGAGGAAGCCGCATGATTGACAAGGAGTTGCTGGAGATTCTGGCGTGCCCCAAGTGCAAATCAGAGGTGAGGCTGGATGAGGCCGCCCAGCGGATCATCTGCACGTCGCCGACTTGTGGCCTTCGGTATCCCATCCGGGATGGCATTCCGGTCATGCTGATTGACGAGGCCGAGGGTGGGCCGGGGAAATCCTGAGCAACTGCTCGAACGCCGGGAGGACGGATGCGCGCCCTGATCACGGCCGGCGGGCGCGGGACCAGGCTTCGCCCGCTGACCCACACCAGCAACAAGCACCTGATCCCCATCGCCAACAAGCCCATGATCCACTATGCCCTGGAGGCGGTCGCGGCCGCGGGCATCCGCGACGTGGGAATCGTCCTCAACCCCGACACGGGCGAGGAGATCCGGGGGGCCCTGGGGAACGGTGCAGCCTGGGGCCTGTCGATCACGTACGTCATGCAGGAAGCGCCCCTGGGATTGGCGCACGTCGTCCAATCGGCGGAGGGGTTCCTGCGGCGTGAGCCCTTCGTGTTCTTCCTGGGCGACAACGTCGTGGTCGGCGGAATCCGGCAGTTCGTCGAGCGGTTTCAGGCCGGGGGTGACCATTGCCACCTCGTGCTGGCGCGGGTGCGGGACCCGCAGCGATTCGGCGTCGCCGAGGTGCAGGGAAGGCGTGTGGTCCGCGTCGTTGAGAAGCCGGCCCGGCCCGCCAGCGATTTCGCCGTGACCGGGATCTACATGTACGACAGCCCGATCTTCGAGGCGGTGCATGCCATCCGGCCGAGCGCGAGGGGCGAGCTGGAGATCTCCGATGCGCATCAGTACCTCCTGGATCACGGATACCGGGTCGGGTACTCCGAGATCACCGGCTGGTGGAAGGACACGGGAAAGCCGGAGGACCTCCTGGAGGCCAATCGCTTCGTTCTCGATCAGGTTCTGGATGCTACGGGCCCGGTGATTCGGGGGCAGGTGGATGCAGAGAGCGACGTGGCCGGCAAAGTGGTCGTGGAGGAGGGGGCCAAGGTGATCGCCAGCCAGATTCGCGGGCCGGCGATCATCGGTGGGGATGGCGTGGTGGAGAACAGCTATATCGGGCCATTTACCTCCGTAGGGCGGCGGTGCGTGATCCGCAACAGCGAGCTGGAGTACAGCATCCTGTTCGAGGATACCCAGATCCTCGATGCGGACGTTCGCATCGAACGGAGCCTGCTGGGCCGGGAGGTAATCATTCGTCGGGGAAACTCTCGACCCAAAACGCAAAAATTCCTCTTGGGCGATCAGAGCACCGTAGAACTCTGCTAGACGGCTGGGCGGCCAGCTAGGATGCTGGGATGCCAAGAGATTTTCAAGCTTCCCAGCCTTCTAGCCTTCCAGCTTTCTGATATGGAAGAGGGTGACCCGATGATCCATGGGGTCCAGGTGAAGCCGCTGAGGGTCCTGCCTGACGATCGCGGCTTTCTCATGGAGATGCTGCGGGAGGACGATCCGCTCTTCGAGCGATTCGGCCAAGTGTACATTACGGGCTGCCGCCGGGGCGTGGCCAAGGCCTGGCATTACCACCGGGAGCAGACCGACTACTTTGTCTGTGTCGCCGGCACGGCGCTGGTCGTCCTGTATGACGGGCGCGACGACTCGCCCACTCGGGGGAGCGTCCAGGAATTTACCCTTTATTCTCCCCCCACCCAAAATCCTGCCCCTCTTTTGCTGAGGATCCCACCCTTGGTTGTTCACGGGTTCACCACGGTTCACAGCGAAGAGGCGCGCATCGTCAACATCCCCACCCTTCCGTATCGATATGCCAACCCGGACGAATACCGCTACCCCTGGGACAGTCCAGAGATCCCCTACCGCTGGCCGGCAGAGGTTGCCCGGGGAGGCTGACCCAGGATGCGAATCGTCCTCACCGGGGCCGATGGGCAACTGGGCGTGGAGCTGGTGCCCACCCTGTCGGTTCATGGCGAGGTGATCGGCACCACCATCGCGGACCTGGACGTTACAGATCACGACTGCGCCGATCGCATTGCAACGCTGGCCCCTGACTGGGTGGTGCACGCGGCCGCTGCTACCGACGTGGACGGCTGCGAGCGAGAGGCCGAGCGCGCCATGGCCGTCAATGCCGAGGGGACGCGCCGGGTGGCCGAAGGCTGTCGGCGCGCCGGGGCCGGCCTCGTGTACCTGAGTACGGATTATGTGTTTGATGGTCGTAAGGGAGCGCCCTACACGGAAGGGGACGCACCCGCCCCGTTGAACGCCTATGGCCGCTCCAAGCTGGAGGGGGAGCGCGCTGTTCGGAGCCTCGCCTCTCGTTGGGTCATCGTCCGAACGGCCTGGCTGTACGGCACCCACGGCAAAAACTTCGTCAAGACCATCCTAGAGAAGGTGAAAGCGGGAGAAGGGCTACGGGTCGTGGATGATCAGGTGGGCTCACCGACCTATGCGGCGGATCTGGCGGGGGCCGTGGCCCTGTTGCTCGTACGGGGACAGGCCGGGGTGTACCACGTGACCAACGGCGGGTCTTGCTCCTGGTATGAATTCACACGAGAGATCCTGCGCCTCGCCGCTGCGGATGTAACGTCCGTGAGCCGCATCAGTTCGGAGGAGTTGAGCCGTCCGGCGCGGCGGCCGGCCTATTCCGTCCTGGAAAATGCCGCCTGGAAGGCTGCGGGCCTGCCGCCTCTGCGTCCGTGGCCGGAAGCCCTCGCCGACATGCTTGCCGCCCTCAAAGGTGTCAATCGGTCAACTGGTCGAGTTGTCAATTAGTCCGTGAACGCCGAACAGACGAGTTGACCATGTCACGTATAGTTCTCTGCTGGAATTCGACGGGGTGTAACCCTGCAACCCCTATCGGTTCAGAGTGTACGGGAGGTCGCCCATTTGGCGGTGAAAAATCCTGTTGAGTGTGAAATCTGCGTAATCTGGTGCGCCAGGCCAAGCCTGGCCGATCTTGTGACCTGAAAGGAGGTCGCCATGGGAATTGCCCGTTGACATGTAGCCGGCGGAGCGGTTGGCGGGAGCAATCCCACGGCTGGGGACTCCGT
>CAZXXV010000507.1:0-3318 GCA_964644725.1 uncultured bacterium | reverse complement strand
GGGCGGCCGCGACTCCTGGGGCGGGGGTGGGGCACTTGGCCGCGGTGCGGTCGCCGGCCGCGCGGGACCGCCCAGCGCTGTTCCACAGGACTTGCACTTTGGCCCGGGCAGCTGCATCAACCCACACTTGGGGCACTTCATGCCGTAAGTCATCACCTTGTCTCCTTATCTGCTTCGGCGCGCTACGAAACCGATGGTACCAGCCCTGGTCCTGCTGTCAATCCGAAACTCGCGTCCGGAGGATCCAAGGCGTACGGCGGCGGGCGCTTGCGCAGCGCAATCTGCTCGCGTTGATACATCCAAATGCCACGTGATACGAAATACCGCCATGTCCATCACGGTCTGGGGAGCAGGGGCGATCGGAGGGATCACAGGGGCGCGCTGACCCGCGCGGGCTGGGACGTGCTCCTGGTGGACGTCCACGAGGCGCATGTGCAGGCGATGATCCAGGGTGACCACCACGTTGAAGACGGAAAGGGAGGGTGACATGTGCCCGTCCGTGCCGCCAGCGCCACGCCCAGTGTGCCCGTCATTCACCCCGCGACCGCTGCGATCATGTGGTCGAGGGAGGTGGGCAGTTCCTCCTTGAGCTCCATGCCGTAGAACCTCCTGATGTTGCCGTGGACCCCATAGCGCACGGGCTCGGGGAAGGCCTCGATGCAGGCCCGACGCACCGGCCCCCTGTCCTTCTCGATCCGAATCCGGAAAACGTGAATCGTCTTGCCCATGAGCCCCTTCCTTGTTGGGCTGAAGGGATGCGGCCACTCTACCGGAATTGGGCCGGTGGTGCAACTTCGGCCAGCCGGGGTAGTGGAAGGAACCCTGGGGATGCAGAAGCAGCCAACCGGCTGGAGAGGGAAACACAAAAGGCGGCCGAATTCTAGTGAGTGGTCGGGCCGGGTTCAGCTACTGAAGCGATTCTCCTGATCCCTACGCAAAGGGAGACGGGCCCCCACCCTTGGATGGCTGGTAATAGGGGTTGGTACCGCCTGCATGGTCTGTCGTGTCTATCACCTGGCGGATCTCGGGAACAGCTTCACGGATGATCACCTCGATACCTTGCTTCAGCGTCACGTTCGCCATTCCGCACCCCTGGCAACCGCCGCCAAGAGCGACATAGGCAATATCGCCCTTCACGTCGAGGAGGGTGACGTAGCCCCCATGCATGGCGATAGCCGGGTTGATCTTGGTGTCAATCACGTCCTGGACGGCTTTGGCTTTGGGATCGTCCCACAGGGGATTCGGGTTGTCGATCTTGAAGCCGCTCTGCTGAATCCCCTCGATAAAATCCAGGGTCGCACCGTTCAGCTTCGGTGCGCTGTCGCGATCAATGAACACCTGAAAGCCACCGGCATCCACGACGACGTCCTCGGGCGCCTTCGTCGTGCCCTCCACGAACAGGAGATCGTACAGGAACCCACCCGGGCCCCGGCCGATGATGGCCACGCGCAACGCTGAGCCTTGTCGGCCCTGGGCTTCCAGGAGGGCAAGAATCTTCTTCTTTGCGGGATCGCTGATCGTCAGCATGGCGCTCCCTCTGTGAGGCTGGGCAGCGGCGCCGCCTCGCTCTCGCTATGACCGCCGAGACCCCCCGACTGGAAGTCGAGGGCGCGGCCGGATTGATCTTGCCTTCTCCGTCTCTCGCTCGTGAGTCCGTGCTGAAACTCCGGCGTGTCCACTCACCGCGATGTCATCGGGCGGCGTGATGACAAAGGTGAGGCGGCGGTGCGCCTCGCGCAAGGACTCCTCGACCTGTTCGGGGGCCTCTCCGCGGGCAAAGATGAACCCGAGATACCGTGCCCCCTCCGGTGGGGGAATGAGTTCTTGCCCCACTGGAATGGTCAGCCTGACCTCTTCGATTCCCGGAACGCCTTCGGCCTCTGCCTGACCCCGCACCTCGCGGAGAATGCCGGCCTGTGGAATGGGAATCATCATCACGCCGCTGGCTTGGTTCTCCCGCTCGAGCAATTCGACGTCCAGTCCGAGGGAATGTCGTAGAATCAGCTCCTCGAGAGAGATCCCGTCGCCGAAGCGAAGTGCCCGCGAACAGAGACCCCCGATCGACCGCGGCGTGATCTCGATGATCCGCGGCCCCTGGTCGTTCACGCGAAGCTCCGCATGGATAGGCCCGTGCCGGAGGCTGAGGGCCTTCAGAGCCTCGGCGGTGCGTGCCGTGATTCCCTCCTGCACGGGGGCGGGGAGGCGCGATGGAGTGACATAGATGGTCTCTTCGAAGAATGGGCCATCGAGAGGATCCGGCTTGTCGAAGAGCGCCAGCACCCTGAGCCGGCCGTCCGACAGGAGTCCCTCCAGCGCCACCTCCCGGCCCGGGATGAATCCCTCGACCAGGATGTGCTGGGACAATTCGCCCGCTTGGGCCGCCACCTCCGGCTGGCGCAGGATGGCCACGACACGGCAGAATGCAGCGGCGAACTCAGCCGCGTTGTCGGCCCGGATCACGCCTCGACTGCCAGCGAGGGACAGGGGCTTGAGGACGCACGGGAAAGACACCTCCCGCGCGGCCTCTTCAGGGTTGGCATCGATGGGAATCCGCTGAAAGCACGGGGAGAGGATACCCGCTTGTGCCAGCATCTCCCGCATGCGGTGTTTGTTCCGAGCCGCCACGACCGCTTCCACCGAGTTGTGGGGCAGGCCCAACGCTGCGGAGGCCACCGCGGCCACGATCACGCCATCATCATCGGCGGCCAGCACCGCGCGAATCGGGTATCCCCTGGAGAACTCGACGATGCTGCGGGCCCCTTCGTTCGGAGCCAGAAAGTCCACCGCCATGGTTCCGCCTGGATTCGCCGCCGCCAAGATCTGGGGCTCGTCGGATCCAACCACCACGGGTACGCCAAGCCGACCCGCCGCTTCGAGAAACGCGCCGGCCCGGTACGTGGTGGTGGTCATGAGCAGAAGGAGACGACTCATTCGTTCCGGAACCCCTTTCGTTGCTCAAACCGCTCTGTCTGGCCGGACAATACCTTGGAAGGGGATGATCGTCAATGCGGGTCCCCGCCGCTCCGAGGTTACGCCTGGACCCGGGCGGCCGGGAGGGGCTATGGTTGCTCGCTCGGGATGGTCTCGGTTGCTGGGGAAAGGCCGAGAATCGGGCCGCTTCCTTGTGAGCCGCGTCGTCCGTCAGATTGCCTTGATGATATTGGCGAACTCCTCTCGAGTATAGGCGCGGAGTTCTTGATGTCCCGAATCCCCTGGTCTGTGAACAAGACGAGTGCGATGTGGCGTGGCGCCCGTCTCCTCCTTTCGGTGAGGTCCTGGTACTTTCTTCTGCCGGTTCCAACAGGCCGATGTGACTGT
>CAZXXV010000506.1:0-3330 GCA_964644725.1 uncultured bacterium | reverse complement strand
CAAAGTTAGCGCATATGCCCATCGAGGGAGAGGGAGTACAAATGAGGGTCATTGCAGTTGCGAGACGCAGTACTTAGCGGCCGTAAGCCGAGGAATAGCTTGAACCGCCATGACGCCAAGCATACAATGTTCTGATCTCTCCGTGGAAGGACGCGAAAATCGGTTTATGGGGCATCCAGGATTTTCGGTCGTTTCCCCCAAATGAGCTATTCCGATCTTGGCGTTCTTGGCGTCTTGACGGTTGGCAATTTGGGATGGGGTCAGATGTGCAGCTCGATGACGTCGCCTTCCTGGACGACATAGTCCCGCTGGACCCGCTGGCCGCTGAACTTCGTGCCTCCCCAGACGCGCGCGAATTTCAACTGCTGGGCGAAGTCCTTGTGGATGGCCGCCGCCATCTCCACGATGGTGCTCCCTTGCGGGAGGACCACGGGGGACTGCATGGACGGCTCCTTGCCGGGTGGCTTCGAATACACGCGCACGATCCCCAGCCCGTCGTAGATCATGCGCCGGAGCGGTTCCAGGCCCACGCCGGTCTGCGCCGACACCGCGTGAATGGGGAACCGCGAACCGTGATGCGACCGCAGGATCTCCAGAGCTGCCTCGGCCGAAGGCGTATCCGCTTTGTTGGCAAGAAGCAGCGTTCCGACGTGCGCCCAGCCAAGAGGGGGCGGAGGCGATCCCGGGGGAACCAGCGCGACCTTGCTTCGGGCCAGGATGGCAATCACCTGCTCCGCATCTTCAAGCAGCGAGGGCCTGGACAAGTCAACGACGAGCAAGGCCAGGTCCGCTGGTCGAACGAGACTGGGGACCCAGGGTTCCATGTACTCGTCTGAGATGGCCGGCAGGTCCACGAGCTGGATCTGGATGTTGATGAACTGCATCATCCCGGCGATCGGGCGCCGCGTGGTGAAGGGATAGTCGCCCACCTCCGGCTGCGCCTTGGTGAGGCACTTCACCAGGGCCGACTTCCCGGCGTTGGGAGGCCCCACCAGGACCACCTGGCCCGCCCCCTCCCGCTCCACCGAGATGGAGAAGCCGCGGCGACGGCGGGCCTGTTCCGCCTCGGCCCGCAGCTTGGCCAGGCGCCGCTTCAGGTCCCCCTGAAGGTGCTCCGTCCCCTTGTGCTTGGGGATGACGGCGAGCATCTCCTCGAGGGCCGCCACCTTCTCTTCAACCGTCTTGGCGGCCTTGAAGCGCCTATCCGCCTCGAGATATTGCGGGGTCAGGTTCGCGGGCATGGCACGCTGCGCTGCAAGAGCAAAAAGAATCCTACCGCAGAAGAATTACGCCAGAAAGCCTCAGTTCACCCTCACTTTCAAGCCGTCGGCCTTGACGAAGTGTCATTTGTTGAAATCTGCGAAATCTGCGGATAGTCTGAGCCCCACTCAGCCCCGCGCCGCGATCCACAACCACTTGAGGTCGCCGCCGCCTGAGAGGGGGAACGGATTGAAGGCCTCTCGTCGGAGGGGACGGAGGCCGGCAGCCACCAGGTGTCCCTCGACGTCTTCCGGCGGCCAGTACCGCTCGACGATCTCCTCCTCGAACTTCTCGTAGAGATCCCCGCGGCGGAGGAAGCCGGTCACCAGGCCTTTGGCCAGGCGGGTCTCCTCATCGTAGCTCGTCTGGTAAACGGTGGAGGCCCTCGGAGTCTCGATGAAGTGCGTGACCCCACCCCACACCCGCCGGAAGGTCGCCTCGGTGTTGACGTCGAAGACGAAGAGGCCGCCTGGCAGGAGTGCCCTGGCCACGCCCCGGAACGTGGCCTCGAGATCCTCGGCAAAGAGCAGGTGGTTCAGGGTGTCGTAAAACGAGGTCACCAGGTTCACGGACCCCGCGACCCGGAGGTCGCGCATGTCCTGCTGGACGAACTCCACGGCCTGGCCAGCATCCAGCGCCTTCTGCTTGGCCTGTGCCAGCATGGCCTCCGACGCGTCCAGTCCCACCACTTCCCAACCGGCTTTGGCCATCAGGATGGCCAGGGTCCCCGTGCCACAGCCAAGATCCAGGTGCCGGCCGCGCGACACACCATGCTCCTGGCACACCGCGATCACGCATCGAAACGCCTGGCGGCTGAAATCCAGCGATCCTTCCCAGTCATAGGCCTCGGCAAACCGCCGGTACGCGGGAAGGGGCATCCTACGGGACCCACTCAGCCAGGAAAACGTTGAACTCCCTCGGGCGGCGCGGATCCTTCTCGCGCAGGGACCCCCGGGTGGACACGAAGACGAGCTGCCGACCGTCGGGCAAGAACATTTGGAAGGTCGCGAAGCTCCCCTCGTAGGTCACCCGCTCGATGCCCATCCCCAGGACCTCTGACTCGAGCTAATCCGAAAAACCTGAACCGCCGGTACCAACGGCACAAATATAGGCGGATTGGGGGTTGATATCTTCAGACCGGGCTTAGAGCTCCCAGTCGCATTCAGGGCAATACAGGCGCAATACCTCGAGCCGGCCGAGGACGCTCGTCTCCCGTTCCAGCTTGGTGACGGCCCGGCAGCACTCGGGACAGGGCACGCCGACGAACTCGTCCGGGATCCCCACGTAGGCCTTCTCCACGTTCCCGCAGGCCCCACAGAGGAGGCGTAGCACCTCATTGGTCCGCAGTTCGATCTCCGTCGACCAGTCACACTCCGTGCACGTGACAACCGCACGGTACTCCCGGCTGGGCTTCGCATCCGGATTCGGTACGATCACGAAGCGGGTAAAGGACGTCAACACGAGCGCACCTCAGGCAGCCGGTTTCGCCGGAAGCGAACCTGGCCATGAAAGCCGCCGGCCGGTCGAGGGTCCGGGCCGCCTCTGATGGGAAAGGGGACGATCCCCTCCTCGGCAGCCATCCCGACTGAACTCACCACTCGAACTCGACAATCACCGGAGCCTCGCCCAGTGGTTCCACCGTCGGGGCGCCACCCTTCCCCGCCTCGATTTCCAGGCCGATCCCGGCGTTCAGGACGTACTCCAGGAACTGATCCCGCTGCTCGCTCGTCAGGAGCTTCAGGACAAAGGTTCGGTCATCGGCTCGGCGGAACAGGTCGGGTAGGGAGCCTCGCTGGGAGGCAAAAAGTATGCGTTCCCTCCCAATTGGGGGGGTCATCCGAAACAGCGGGCCGAGACCGTATCCCGTGTCGCTCGACAGCTCCTCCCGGACCGCCACTACGTGGGACAGCTCGGGCGGTGGCTGATCCGGTAGCTCCGGGTGGTACAGCAAGAGGACGTCGCCAAATCGGAATTCGGGAAGTCGTTCGGTCCTGCCCGGACGGAGCAACTCCCAGGATTTGAGCGTGCCGTGCTGGATCTCTTCCCAGAGGTCCGGGTTCAATCGGACCA
>CAZXXV010000505.1:0-3340 GCA_964644725.1 uncultured bacterium | reverse complement strand
CTGCGCCTTGTTGAAGCGATGGATCTCGTCCACGAAGAGGATCGTGCGCTGGCCCGCGCCACGCAGCCTTCGACCCGCCTCGCCGATGACCTCCTTGATCTCCTTGATGCTGGAGGTGACCGCCGAGAATGGAGTGAAGGCGGCCTTCACACGACTCGCGATGAGGATTGCCAGGGAGGTCTTGCCCGTGCCCGGCGGCCCCCAGAGGATGAGGGATGGGACCTCGCCCTGCTCCAGCGCCACCCGGAGAACCTTGCCCTCGCCCAAGAGATGCGCCTGGCCGACAAACTCCTCCAATGTGCGCGGCCGCATCCGATCGGCCAGCGGCGCCGCCTTGCGCGGCGGCGGAGATTCGCGGGGGAAGAGATCCAAAGGTTCCACGTGAACTTCAGAACCGGACGGTGGCGATGAAGTTCATGCAGCGTTGGAACTGGTCGGGCGCCAGGCGGCCGACATCCCGGAGATACGCCAGCACGGCAGAGATTTGCAGGGCGCTGTGCAGCATGTACCCCTTCTCCTTCAGCTTGTCGGCCCCACCCTGCTCCCGGTCCAGGAAGATCACGAAGTCCCGGACCACCAGTCCCGCCTCCAGGAGGGGCGCCGCCGCCTCGAACTTGCTGGCCCCGTCGGTGATCACGTCGTCGATCGGGACGACGACGTCGCCCGGGGTGAAGGTCCCTTCGATGGCCCGGCGGGTGCCGTGCTCCTTCACCTCTTTCCGGGCGTAGAGCATGGGCAAGTTGCCTGCCAGCGACACGGCCGTGGCGATGGGCAAACCGGCGTACGGGATGCCGGCGATGCGGTCAAAGCGGAGGGGCCGGAGGACCTCCAGAATGCGGAGGGCCACCGCCTGGAGGATGGACGGGTGAGCAATGATGCCCCGCAGATCCACGTAGAAGGGGGAAAGCACACCGGACTTCAAGCGGAACTCGCCGAACTTCAGGGCCTGGATCCCGTACAGGTCGTTCACAAGTTGCTTCTCGGCATCGGTCAACATTCGACACCTCTCGCTTGGCTCTCGGCCACCCAGCTGACGGACATTCGCCTAAGGTCGGCTGGGTCCCCGGCTCTCGGCTCGCGCCCGCTGGCATTCGGCCGCGATGCGCTTGGCGGCCTCCACCGGGTCCTTTGCCGCCAGGATCGGGCGCCCCACGACCACGTAGTCCGCGCCCGCCCGGATGGCGTCCCCGGGCGTCATCACCCGTCGCTGATCGCCCCGATCCGCCTCGGCTGGCCGGACTCCGGGCGTCACGATGAGGAAATTCGCGCCGCAGGCTTGGCGGATATCGGCGATCTCTTGAGGTGAGGCCACAACCCCGTCCAGTCCGGCGGCCTGCGCCTGTCGCGCCAGATGCTGCACCTGTTCGCGCAGCGTCCGGACAGTGCCGATTGTTGCCTGGAGGCTCGCCTCGTCCAGGCTGGTCAGGACGGTGACCCCCAGGACGAGGGGGCGTCCGGACGAGGATGTCGCAGAAGCCGCTTTCGCGGCCTCGGCCATCATGGCCAGGCCGCCGCTGCAGTGGACGTTCAACATCCAGACGCCCAGGTTTCTCGCCGATGCCACGGCCCCCGCGACGGTATTGGGGATGTCGTGGAACTTGAGATCGAGGAACACTCGCACGCCCAGGTCACGCATGGCGTGGACGGCGCGCGGCCCCTCGGCCGTGAAGAGCTGGCTGCCGATCTTGACGGCGGCTACATGGGGGGCGAGCCGCCGGGCCAGGTCCGCGGCCTCGGACAGGGTTGCAACATCCAGGGCGACGATCACACGGTTGTTCGGTTCACCCATGCTCCACTCCGTTTCCGCTCCTTTCCCTCACCTTCTCCCCCGGCGGGAGAAGGATGGGATGAGGGGGTCATCGTATCACGAGGCGCTCCTGCCCGGCGCGATATGGATTCAAGGATGGCAAGGCATCCGGTAGACGTGGGCGCATCGCTTCTCCAACCTGAAGGTAGCCTATCACGGAGCTAGAAGGACCGTCAATGAACCCTGGGAGGAACTGGCAAATGGCTCATAGCTCATGGCTGATAGGTGAGAGCCGAAGGCTGTCACTCTCCGGAACCGTTGACATAGGGCCGGGCGTCGGCATACAGTGGCGGCATGTTGCGCGCCCGACTGGTCCTACTTCTTACTATCTCACTTCTTACTATCTTATTTTGCTTGGTCCCGTCAAGAGCGTCCGCCTTCCACACGGCGCCGGAGGTGGGGGCGGGCATGCTGCGGGCCACCGACCTGATGCTGAACCTCGACGCAGATGCCGCCGAAGAAGAGTGTCAGCGCCTGGTGGCAATGCCCCAGGGAGAGGCAGTCGGCCGATTCTGTGTGGCCCTGGTGACGCTCACCCGTGCAGAGGACAAGGACGATCCCGCACCCGAGCTGGACCGCTTCCTCGCGCAAGTGGCAGAGACCATCGCGTCGGCCGAGGCACTGGAGCGATCCCAGCCGACTGATGCGGAGGTGAAACTGCTGCTGGGCCTTGCCCACGGGAGCAAGGCGCTTGTGGACGGGGGGCGCAAGAACTACCTGGCAGCCTTCTGGGCGATCCGGGACGCGCACCGCAACTTTGAAGAGGCGCTCCAGCTCGACGCGGGTCTGGTGGATGCGTACTACGGCATCGGGCTCTACAACTATGCCCTGGGGCGGCTGCCGGCCCTGCTAAAGCCGCTGATTGGCATCGCGCTGCCGTCCGGGGATGCCGCCCATGGTCTGCAGGACCTGGAACGGGTGGCAGAGCAGGGCACCTTCCTCAAGATGACGGCGCGGGTGGCCCTGCTTCGCCTGTACGCGGGAACGGAGGAGAAGTACGCCGAGGCCCTGGGGCTGGGCCGGGATCTTCTCCAGCGGTATCCCGGGAACACTGATCTTTACTTCGCCACGGCCCACGCCGCCTCGGAACTGGGCCGCACCGCAGAGGCCCTGGAGATCGCGCGACGCGTCGCGCGTAACATGGCCGAGGGCCGTCCGCACTTCAATTCTGATATCGCAGCACGGTACAACCATCTCCTGGGAAAGATCTACATGGACCAGGGCGAGCACGCCACGGCCCTGGCCTTCTTCAAGCGCGCCATCGAGGCACCCACCCCCCCGCGGTACCGCTGGGTCACGGCCTGGGCCTGGACCCGCTCGGGAATGATCCACGACCTTCAAGGCGAGCGTGAGGAGGCCGTGCGGCGCTACCGCAAGGCGTTGGCCGTGGAGGGCGAGGGGATCGCCAAGGACGTGGCCCGGCGCTACCTGGAAGAGCCGTATCGCGGGCGCCCTCGTCCCGCGTCGTGAACACACTCTCTAGCCATCACGAAAGGACGCTGTGCGAATGGTCAAGCGATCGTCTCACCGCCA
>CAZXXV010000504.1:0-3347 GCA_964644725.1 uncultured bacterium | reverse complement strand
GTCTCGTCCACGTACAAGGACGCGATTGCCTTTCTGATGATGATCGCGTTTCTGGCATGGCGCCCCCAGGGCATCTATGCCGAACCGGTGACCGAGCGAGCCTGAGGGGTGCGATGCGGCGCACCGGCGTTGTCCTCTTCCTGGGCGGGTTGGCGGTCATCCCGTTCCTCGTCCACAACCCGTACTACCTGCACGTGCTGAACCTCTCCCTGATCAACGTCATCGTGGTGGTCGGGCTGAACCTGGCCACCGGCGTGGCCGGGCAGATCGTCCTGGGCCAGGCCGCCCTCATGGGCATCGGGGCGTATGTCACCGGCGTGCTCATGGTCCACGCCCGCGTGCCCTGGTGGCTGGCCGGGTTCCTGGCCCTTGGGGCCTCCGCGCTCGTGGGAATTGGCCTGGGGGCGGTCAGCACCCGCATCAAGGGGCATTACCTGGCGATTACCACGCTCGGCTTCAACGAGATCTTCCGACTGATCACCGTCAACGAGACCCCCATCACCGGGGGGCCGTCTGGCATGACCGGCATCCCCCAACTGCGCCTGGCGGGCCTTCGTTTGCACCCGGACCAGCAGTTGTACCTCCCGCTCCTCGCCCTCTCGGTCGCGATGACCTACGTGGCGATGCGGGTGTACCGCTCCCGATTCGGGAGGAACTTCCGCGCCATCCGGGACAACGAGATGGCCGCGGGGGTGATGGGGGTCAACTCCCGGACCGCGAAGATCCAGGCATTCGTCCTGTGCAGCCTGTGGGGGGGCCTGGGTGGCGTTGCCTACGTCCTCTTGGTGGGATTCGTCGCGCCGAACAACTTCACGATCTACGAGAGCATCCGCTTCCTCGTCATGCTGGTCGTCGGAGGCCTGGGCTCCATCCCCGGCTCCTACCTCGGCGCCCTCCTGATCACCATCCTCCCGGAGGCCCTCCGGGCGTGGGAGGAGTATTACATCGCGGCATACGCCCTGGGGATCATCATCGTCCTCTTGGGATTCCCCAGGGGGCTGGGGGCTGTCGCCGATTGGTTCCTGGAGCCCGCAACGCGCACACCCCTTTCCCAGGCGCAACGTGCGTCGCCGCCGCGACCCGAAACGGAGGGAGGCCTTGGCGCTCCTTGAAGCGCGGCAGGTGATCAAGCACTTCGGAGGCGTGACGGCGCTGGACGATCTGGACCTTGACGTCCAGGCGGGGGAGATCCTTGGCCTGATCGGCCCCAACGGCTCGGGAAAGACGACGTTCATCAACGTGTGTACCGGCGTGGTCGCTCCCGACGCGGGCAGGGTCAACTTTGACGGCCGGCCGCTGCAAGGCATGTCCCCCTGGCAGATCAGCCGTCTCGGCATCAGCCGCATCTTCCAGACCAACATGCTGTGGCCCAGCCTCACCGCCCAGGAGAACGTGATGGTCAGCCGGGAGAAGTTCCTGCGGGCCACCTTACCGGAGGCCATCACCGGCTCGCGACGGTTCCGCCGCGAGGAGGCGCTGGTCCGGACGAAGGCCCTGGAGGTGCTGGAGCGGGTGGGGGCGGCACACCTCGCCCACCAGCGGGCGGGGAGCCTTTCCTACGGGCAACAGAAACTGGTGGAGGTGGCCCGCGCCCTTGCCTGCGAGCCCCGGCTCCTCTTGCTAGACGAACCGGCGGCCGGCCTCCGGGCGGAGCTGATCGAGGCCATGGGCGAACTCATTCGGACCATCCGCGACCAGGGCATAACCCTGCTGATCGTGGAGCACCGGATCAAGCTGGTCATGGGGGTGTGCGACCGGGTCGCCGTCCTGAATCTCGGGCAGAAGATCGCCGAGGGCCCGCCGGCCCGCATCCAGACGGACCCGGCCGTCATTGACGCGTACCTCGGGGAGCCGATTGCCCTGCCCGGCGAGCCCGAGCCGAGCATCGGCGGGTAGGTTGATGCCAGTGGTGGAACCGAAGGCCGGAAAGAGGCTCGGACTCCGGCACATGTGTAGAAAGGAGGAGGCCATGAAGCGCATGGGATGGTTCGTAGGGTACGTAGTGGTTCTACTTTTGGTGGGAGCCCTGCTGGGGCTCATTCCACCCGCACCTTGTCAGGCCGGTGAGCCCGTCGTGATCGGTGCCGCGGCGCCCTTGACCGGCCCCCGGGCCCTGCTCGGGCGGAACATGCGGCAGGGCATTACGCTGGCCACGGAGGAGATCAACGCTGCGGGGGGCGTCCTGGGACGGCCATTCCAGGTCGCATTCGAGGACGACATGGGCGACAACCCCAACGCCGCCATCAACGCCGTCAACCGGCTCATCCACGTCCACAAGGTTCCCCTGATGATGGGTCCTCACTACTCGGTGACACAGATGGCCACCCAGAAGACGTACTGGGAGGCGAAGGTGGTCTCCATCACGGGCGCCAGCGGGGTTCCGGTGACCGCGCAGGGGAACCCGTATGTGTTCCGCGTTCGGGCCAGCGACCTGTTGGTGAGCAAGGCCCTGGTGGCCTATGCCCGGGATACCTTGAAGGCGACCCGCATCGCCATCCAGTACATCAACGACGACTTCGGCAAGGCCGGAATGGAGCGGGTGGTCAAGAGCCTGGAGGAGTTCCAGATGAAGCCGGTCGCGGTGGAAAGCCACAACACGGGCGACAAGGACTTCACCGCGCAGCTCAGCAAGATCGGTCAGGCCGGGGCCCAGGTGATGATCTCGTGGAGCCACGACACCGAGTCGGCCTTGGTCGTGCGGCAGGCGAAACAACTGAATCCGACCCTGAAGATCATCGGCACCACTTCGCTCAGCGAGCCCAGCTTCGTGCGGCTGGCGGGTGAGGCCGCAGAAGGGGTCATCAGCGCAAACGACTTCGCCCCGACGGTCCCCCTCGACCGGATCCAGGCCTTCGTGCCCAGGTACCAGGCGAAGTTCAACATGCTGCCGGAGATCTGGGCGGCGGCCTACTACGATGCCACGCACATCGCGGCCAAGGTGATCGCCGCGGCCGGGGGCACCGATCCCGAGAAGATGCGTCAGGCGTTCTTCGCCCTGAGACACTCCGGCCTGTTGGCCGATTTCCGCTTTGAACCCAACGGGGATGGCAATCACCAGATTCACATCCTCGAGAATACGAAGGAAGGACCCAAGTGGGTGACCACGGTGAAGTTCTAGTTGGGGCCGACCCCCGTCGTTGGCCGCCGGGCCCGGACCTCCCGGCGCGGGACCAAGACCGGGCGGCTTGGCCGAACGCCGCCGGCCGAGGCGGGGGCGCTGTGGGTCGAGGAGGTGATGGGAGCAAAGTGAGGCACGGAGACCCCCCATAACCGTGGGGCCTCACGGGGCCCCATGGGGAGTCAGAGGAGAGCAAAGGAGGGAAGCGCCATGAAAAGGGAACGATTCA
>CAZXXV010000503.1:0-3348 GCA_964644725.1 uncultured bacterium | reverse complement strand
CCCATCACGGCCGGGGAGAAATCCGGCAGCAGGCCGCGCTCGGCCATCACCCGCCGAGCGATGGCCGTAAGGTCGTGCCGATGCCATCCACTATTCCGTTGCATTCGCTGCCTCCTCGCAGGCCATGAAAGTGCGAAAGAGCGACCGGACACCATTTACATGATACGGCGTTGATTTCCCGAGGGCCAGTTAATGCAAAGCGGGACGTTGCCGATTTCATCAACTTCCCTAGCGGGGAATGTAGGCCACTTGCCAAACTTCTTCCCAGAGGACATCCGCCTCAGAAACACGACGGCCCTCTGAGGATCAGAGTCCCCAAAGGGCCGTAGGGCTCGCACACCATGATTTTTCCAGCCGGCACCGTTGCCCCCCCCGGGTCAGTCGCCGGGCAGCCTCGTTCAACCGGGCACGACGCTACCTCTCCTCGGCGGGCGAAGTCAAGGTGGAAAAACAGCAGCAGCCAGCAGTCAGGGATCAGCGCTCAGCCCTCAGCCGGGAGGGATCCGCCGTGACACCCCACAATCGGCTGGGCCCCCTCTTTATTGATGGTCGGCTTCGCGCGCGGACGCGCGTCGATGCCAGCCGAAACCACCGCGAAGGATGATTCGCTACGGGACCAGTTTGGGCGCCAGATAGCCGGCCTGGCTGAACCCCATAAGCGCCACCAGCGGCCACGGCACCTCCCAAATCACGCCGTCGAGGATGCTCTTCGCGACGAAGAGCACGAGCAGCAGTAGCGTCCAGAACAGCATCTGCGCCTTCGCGAGGGACAGATCCGGCGCCTGCCCCGGGGCGAAGGCCCGGAGCAGGTCGGCCAACTCAGGGGCACGCTTCGTCACGGCGCCGCCCGCGGCCGCCACTTGCTGCTTCTGCGCGTCCTTGAAGTAGCCAACTCCGCCGGTGACGAGCGAGGCGCCCATGAGCGCGACCAGAGAAGCGGGAATCGTCGGCACTTCAAGCCTCACCATGCCGTAGCCGAGGACGACGCCGCCGACGGCCACGGTCCAGCAGGCCACCTGCGTCTGCGCGAGGGAGAGGTGGCCGTCCACGCCGGTCAGGAGCTGGAGAGGAGTGCCCTTTGCTCGCCAGGACAGGAACGCAACCAGCAGCACCGCAGCCATCACTGCGACCGCGGTCCAGCCGATGGCGGCGACAATGTTCCCCAGGTTGACCTCGCTGGGGGCGACCACAATGTGCTCCGAAGCATCCTCGGTCCAGGTGACGACGGGCATCACGCGCATCATTGCCTTGTAGCCGAAGTCCAGGCTGGTGAGGTCGAATAGCAAGAGCGTTCCCGTGCGGCGAACGTCTTGGCCGCTCACACGCTCGACCCATTCCTGTCCGGGCGCCACGATGCCCGGCTCCAGGCGGGTCGCCTCATCCACCGCCTTCTTTGTCACCGCGTGACTGCGGAGGAGCCTGAGCCTGGGCTGCTGATTGGCGGAAATGTCCTGGGTGACGTAGACCCGAACTGAGTGGGACTTGAGTTGCCCATCAGGCATGAAGAGCTGGGGGGCCTGTCCGTTGCCCTCCGCGCGGGTCGCCGACGAGGCCAGGGCCAGCCCGGCCACAAGGAGCCAGAGGGCTCGTCTCATCGTGATCGCTCCTTCCTAGCGACGCGTTAGGAGTGGCGCGTAAAACGGGACGTAGTAGACTTATCAGGCTTTTCGCTCACCCGCTACGTCCCCAAAAGCACAACGGCCCCCGGGGGCCATAGGTCCCCGAAGGGCCGCGGGTGTTGATGAGGATCGCTGGTGACTGCCATAGCGTTCCCCTCCACTTGCATGCGGAGGACAGGCACACCGGTGGGAACGTACCGCCGCTGGGTGGGGGAGTCAAGGGGAAACAGATGGAGAGCCGAGAGCCGGGTACCCGCCAGAGGCGGGTGGCCGTGAGCCGAGAGTGGAGATGAGAGGGGAGCAACGAGAGCCGAATGACGGCAGGGGGGCAAGGGAGAGGGGGAGAAACGGGCGCACGAGGCGACGGCGGGAGGCGGATTCGCCTGTGGTTGCGGTCTGGAATTCTAGACCTATAATGGGAGACGTAATGGGGGATGTAGGTGCTGAAACAACTTGATGAGGATCAGATGGGGTTGCTCTGCGCTCCTACCATAATGTTGAACTCGAATGGCGTCAGGCGTCTGGCTCCGCTAGGAGGGCTGCCTCCAGTTCCTGGATCAAGCGGGGCAGGTCGTCTGTCACGGTGTCCCAGAGGATGTTCAGGTCAACCATGTCGTAGCCGTGGATGAGTTTGTTTCTCATGCCGATCACATCGTCCCATGGGATCGTTGGGCATCTTGCTCGCCCGTCCTTTGATACTCGTGCGGCGGCCTCACCGATGATTTCGACAAGACGCACGAGTCCGAGCTGAAGTAGTCGATCGGTGGTAAGATCGGCGCGGGTCTTGCCTGCGATCAACGCCACAGCCTCACGGGCCTGGTCGAGCATGTGCCGAAGACGAACCGAGTCACTATGGCGTGACATAGTGCGTTTCCGCCTCTCGCAGCACCTCGTCGCGGAAGTATGGACTCAAGAAGCCTTCGGTATTGAGATCCACCGGCCGGCCGAGAAGCGCTGAAAGCTCCCGTTGTATCCCCGCCAGTCGAATAAGGCCGATCGGGCGCACTGGTTCGAACTCAACCAGGACATCCACATCGCTTCCAGGTTGGAAGTCCTCGCGCAGCACCGAGCCAAAGAGCGCCAGCTTGCGGATATGGTGTTTCCGGCAGAAAGCTGCGAGTTCATCCTTTGGGATGTCAATCCGTGCCCGGCTCATGGCGTCCTCCGTCAGCGTTCCCTCTGATATCCGAGGCTTGTCGGGCAAGAGATCAGGCGACGATCCGGAACGATCAAGCGACAAAAGGAAGCTGCGTCTGGTCCGCGCGGGCCCAGGCATTACTCGATTTCGTCGGATCGGGGAGGTTTGCCAATCAACTCACTAGAGCATGGCTCAGGGCGTTGAACCGTGTCAAGCCAAAACAAGCCGCTCAGAGGAGTGGGGAAGCAGCGGATAGCCAAGAGTCCACCGCATGGCGGGCGCGGAGGACGAGCGAAGGAAGTGCCTGCCCGGCAGACTCGGTCAATCCCTCCCGGACCTGGTAAGGGTCCGCAAAAGGGCGACGGTTACCCCCTTCACTGCCCGGAGAGGGGTGGGTGGGGGCGTGTCAGTGCGAGGCGGTGTAGCCGTGCCGCTGCACAAACTGGCCAAGGGTCCAGTAGGAATGACCCCCATATGCCAGTGGGTTGGCCTTGCCCAGGTCGATCTCGCCCTGGGCGTCCAGGAGCGCCTCGTCCACCTGCACCGCTACTACTTTCCCCAAGAACAGATCGTGCGAGCCGAGGCTAACCA
>CAZXXV010000502.1:0-3351 GCA_964644725.1 uncultured bacterium | reverse complement strand
AGCTCCCCGTGGTGATGATGAGCGCAGATGCCAGCCTGGCCTACCGAGGAGCCGGCACGAGCACGCGGTGAAGGAGGTGCGGCATGAGCACGTGCAGACAGGTCAGCAAGAGGATGCACGACCTTGCGTCGCAGCCTCCGGCGCAGCTCCCCGCAGAGATCCAGCGGCACCTGGCGGTGTGTCCGGCCTGTCGCCGGGCCCTGGCGGTCGCGCGGGTGACCCAGGGGCTCGTAGCAGCAGTGGCGAAGGCACCGGAACCACCCCCGAAGTTTGTGGACCACGTCCTCGGTGCCCTTCCCGTCGATCACCTGCCAGTGTCGAGGGCGCTGGATCCGTGGCGTCCCGCATGGGGCCTCGTCCCCGTCTTCGCGGCCCTGGTGGCCGGGCTCTTCCTCCTGTATCAGCCCGGCCTCGATCCGGGCGTGCCGGGCCTCCTCCCGATCGAAGACCTGTCCATGAGCGAGCAGTTGGTGTTCGACTTCGCGGCACCTCAGCCGGACCCCGTGCTGGCGGCCGTCCTGGAGGGCGACGCGCCATGAAGCCCCGGGGGCTGGTGGCCGCGCTCCTGGTTGTGGCATTCGTATTGGGTGGCATCGAGGGAGCACTCGGCTTCAGCCTGTATCAGACGTGGATCGTGTGGTGGCGTCTCCCGGAGACGCGATTTCAGCAAGACAGGCTGCGGCGCCTGCCCAAGGAGTTGGCCCTCCGCCCCGAGCAGCAGGCGAAGTTCAACTTCCCGCCGGCTGAGTGGGAACGGTAGGCGCCGCGATCGGCCAGGACGCGGAGGATTGGGCGAGCTGGTTCCGGGTGGAAGCCGAAGTCTGGGGGAAGATGGATCGAGTAGCTGGTCCTTCTGGGAAAGAGGGCGTGCGATGCGGGGATCTGCGCTTCGACCCGGGAGGCTGTGGAGGTAAGCCATGGCTGCGATCTTAATCGTGGAAGATGATGGGGTGCTGGCCCGGCACATGGTACGAACCCTGCGCCAGGCCGGACACGCCCCGATCCTCGCGCCAGATGCCCACTCGGCCCTCCGGGAGGCCGGAGACCGCCCTGACGTTATCATGCGCGACCTGGGGCTGCCGGATCTGCCGGGGGAGGAGTTGCTGGGACGCTTGCAAAGCCAGCCGGGTACGGCGCACATCCCTGTGCTGATCATCACCGGGAAGAGAGAGGACGCCGCTCACCTGAGAAAGAAGGGCCGCGTGGCCGATGTCCTGCTCAAGCCAGTCTCTGGTGTTCAACTCCGCGAGGCCGTGGACACTATCTTGGCGATGCAAGGGCAGCCAGACACCGAGGCGCTTCGACTGGATCGGCAACGGCAACAGGAACTTATCATGCGACTCATCGTTGATGGCCCAGATTCCTTGGTCTTTCACATTTCTCGGCGGATCTGTGCAGACCGGACGAGCGCTGGGAGTTCGATCCATGGGGGGGCCTGACCTGGGCCGACATCGCGGAATGGGGGATGCGAGAAGGTCTCTTGAATGCGGAGCAGGCAAGCCTACTTCGCCGCATGCCCCTGACCACAGCACCGAAGGCACGGGAAGGCATTGCGTGAGGGTTTGGCACCGGCGGAGCGGGGCTGTGGTTCGCAAAAACTCCGACGGTTCTTGCCTGGCCCCTTAAATCCCGCTGACAGGCACCATCTCGCATTACCGCATCGAGTTCTTGCGGCCCCCAACCGGGAAGTCCTCGGGGAGGAGCACCTTACGACCGCATCGACAACGCGCTCAAAGCGATGGCGGTGCAAGAGGACGTGGCGAGTCGGACCGCGCCCGCCCCCGCTTCCAGATCAGGCCCAGTCCCAGGATAGAGGCCAATGCCACCCCACCCGCCAGTGCGTACGCCGCCGCGACCCCGAACCATTCCGCGATCGTGCCAACGAAGATCGACCCGAGGGGCGTGATGCCGACAAACACGAAGGCGTAGAGGCTCATGATCCGGCCGCGCATCCGGTCCGGGACCACCATCTGGAGGGTGGTGTTGCAGCTCGCCAGGAACACGATCTGCGCGAGCCCCACCAGGGTCAGGACGAGCATGGCAGCCCAGAAGTTGCGGATCCCCGCGAGCAACAGCGTGAGGCCCGAGGCGGTGCCGGCGGTGCCGATGAGCAGGGAGAGCGGAGGGGGGCCTTTCACCAGTGTCGCCAGGGCCAGCGCCCCGACGATCGCCCCCGCGCCCACGGCTGCCATGAGGAGGCCGAAGCCGTGTGCGCCCTCGTGGAGCACGTCGCGCGCCAAGAGGGGCACCAGGACATTGTGGTTCATGACGAAGAGACCAACGGTCAAGAGGAGGCTCAGGGTCACGGCCACGAGCGGCGTGCGGACCGCATAGTGGAGGCCGGCCGCGATCTCCTCCCGGACGGTGGTGCCCTGCGCGGGGCCTGGCAGGCCTTCGGCCCGCATGGCCGCCAGGGCGAGGATCACGGCCAGGAAGCTCAGGCCGTTGAGGCCGAAGGCAGGGGCGGTGCCATACCGGTCCACCAGGAGGCCGGCGACGGCGGGGCCCACCATGCGGGCGCCGCTGACCATGGTGGAATTTAGGGCGATGGCATTCGGGAGGTCCTCCTTGCTCGCCATCTCCACGATGAACGACTGCCGCGTGGGCATGTCGAGGGTGTTGGCCAGACCATAGCAGGTCGCCAGGAGCACCACGTGCCAGTACCGCGCGTAGCCCGACCACACGAGGACGGCCAGGACAAACGCCTGGCCCATGAGGGCCGTCTGCGTGCCGATGAGGACGCGGCGCTTGGGGAGCCGGTCAGCGATGGCGCCGGCGACGAAGGCAAGGCAGAGCATGGGCGCAGACTGTATCGCGTTGATGAGCCCCAGCTTGAACGGCGAGTTGGTCAGCTCGAGGACCAGCCACGACTGCGCCACTCTCTGCATCCAGGTGCCGATGAGCGAGATGAGTTGCCCGGAAAAGAAGAGGCGGTAGTCGCGATGGTGGAGAGCGCGGAGGGCGGCTGGGAATCGCATGGGTCAATCTACCATGACGCGCGAGGAGAGTCCGCTAGGAACTGGGAGTCGTCATGAGTGCACTCGAAAAGAGGGGTTGAATCAACGGCCAGACGGCCCGTTCTGCTCGGGAGGGACGTTAGCGGAGCGGCACTCCCGTGGAATGTAGCGAGGACCCGAGAGGCTCGGGTGGGAACCTATCGCTGGTGACCCCGCGCGTCAACAGGAAATACGACAGGGGAAATACCGAACCGGTCACGAGGGCAGAGGGAAGGCGTGGCTCCTCAAGCCAGACTCGAATCCCGCTAGAAGCGGGATTCATCCGCCTTCGGCGGACTTCAAACACGACGACCCGCAGGTCGTTCGGACCCGCAGGTCGTCCGTGGCCCTCTGG
>CAZXXV010000501.1:0-3359 GCA_964644725.1 uncultured bacterium | reverse complement strand
TGGCCGAGGACGTCGGGCAGGGCGGCGAGGAACGCATCGTTCTCCTCGGGCGTCCCGACGGTGACGCGCAGGCAGTTGGCGAGATAAGGGGCGCGGGAGAGATTCCGCACCAGGATCCCCCGCTCCAGCAGGCCGCGGAACACTTCGTCCCCCGGCCGCGCCGTCCGGATCAGGAAGAAGTTCGCCTGGCTGAGGTACGTGGTCGCGCCGGCCATGTCCCGCAGCCTGGCGAGGACGCGGTCGCGCTCCCTCACGATGGCCGCTGCGTGGCGGTTCACCACATCGGGGTGCCGGAGGAGGACCCGCGCGGCCGCCTGACTGAGGGCGTTCACATTGTAGGGAAGGCGAACCCTGTTGATCTGCTCAACGACGGCGGTGCTCGCCACCAAGACGCCCAGCCGGATCCCGGCCAGGCCGATCTTCGACAGGGTCCGGAGGATCACCAGGCTCGGATACTGCCCAAGCTTGGGAAGGAAGGTCCGTCCCGCGTAGTGGAAGTAGGCCTCGTCCACCACCACCAGGGCGCTCGCGCCGTCTCCACTGCAGACGCGGATGATCTCCTCGACCGCCGCGGCGTCATAGAGACGCCCCGTGGGATTATTCGGCCAGGCCAGGAAGATGAGGCGCGGCCGCTCCGCCCTCAGGACCTCGCAGAACTGGCGGACATCCAGGTCGAACTGATCGGACAGCGGGACGCCCACGAAGCGCAGGCCCAGCGCCCTGGCCGTGAGCTCGTACATCACGAAGGTCGGGACGGGGGCCACGACGGCGGCGCCGGGCGCGCCCACGGCGATCAGGAGCAGCTGAATGGCCTCGTCGGATCCGTTGCTCGCCAGGACCTGCTCCGGCACCACCCCGAGATCCCGGGCCAGGAGCCGCCGAAGCTCCCGCGCCTCCGGATCGGGATAGCGATGGAGCTCCACGTCCGCCAGCGCCTTCGCCAGTTCGGCCGCCAGCTCCCTGCGCATGGAGTCGCCCAACGCGAAGGGACTCTCGTTGGCGTCCAGCTTCACCCGCAGCCCGCCGGGGGGCATCTCGACGTGATAGGCGCGCAGAGCCGCCACTTCGGGTCGGATGACCGCGGAGAGATCGAAGCTCATGGCAGGTCCGTCCGTAGGGTGATGGAGCGGGCATGGGCGTCCAGTCCCTCCAGATGCGCCAGGCACGTGATGGGCTCGCGCCAGCGGCGGAGCGCCTCCGGGCTGAGGGAGAGGAGCGAGCAACGCTTCTGGAAATCCTCCACTGAAAGCGGGGAACTCCAGCGCGCATTGCCCGCCGTGGGGAGCACGTGGTTCGGTCCCGCCAGGTAGTCGCCGGCCACCTCCGGCGTGTGGGCTCCCAGGAAGAGCGCGCCGGCGTTTCGGACCTGCGGAACCAGGGCCCAGGGATCGGCCACCAAGAGCTCCAGATGCTCCGGCGCGATGGTGTTGACCAGGGCCATCGCCTCCGCCAGATTCCCGACGACGATCACCGCCCCGAAGGCGTCCAGGGCATCGCGTGCCAGGCTGCTCCGGGGGATGGCCTCGAGCTGTTTTTCTACCTCCACCCGGATCGCCATGGCCAGCTCGAACGACGGGGTCACGCAGATGGCCGAGGCCAGCGGGTCATGCTCCGCCTGGGCCAGAAGATCGGCGGCGACCCAACTCGCCGCCACTGTCCCGTCCGCCACGATTATGACCTCGCTGGGACCCGCCACCATGTCAATGCCAACCACGCCGAAGACCAGGCGCTTGGCCGTCGCCACGTAGATGTTCCCGGGACCCACGATCTTGTCCACCGGGCGAATGCTCTCCGTGCCATAGGCCATGGCCGCCACCGCCTGCGCCCCGCCGACCCGATAGACCTCCCGGACCCCCGCCAGGCGTGCCGCGGCCAGGACCGCCGCCGGGATGGTTCGGTCCCGCCGAGCCGGTGTGCAGATGATGAGTTCCTCCACGCCCGCCACGCGAGCGGGGATGGTGCTCATCAGGACCGTGGACGGATAGGCCGCCGATCCGCCCGGCACGTACAGCCCCACCCGCGACAGCGGGCGCACGAGCTGCCCCAGGAGGCCGACTCCCTCCTCCTGGTAGAACCAGGACTCTCGGTGCTGGCGCTGGTGGAAGGCCTCGATGCGCCGCGCAGCAAGGGTGAGGGCCTGGGAGACGGGCGGGTCCAGGGATCGCAGGGCAGACTCCATCTCCGCCTCGCTTACCCGCACGGTTTCCGCCTCCAGGCGGACCCTGTCGAATTTCTCGGTATACTCGAAAAGCGCGGCGTCCCCCCTCTGTCGGATATCCTCCACGATGGTCCGGACGGCGGCCTCCATCTCCGGGGCGGGCGCCCGGCTCCGCTCGCGAAGCGCTCGCATGAAGGCCGCGGCCTCCGGGGTTCCCGCCTTCAGCATTCTCATCGCGATCCTCCCCGCGCCGCCAGCCCGCGCTTGCGCAGCCCCTCGATCACCGTCTGGATGGCCTGGTACCGCGTCTTGAGGCTGGCCCGATTAACGATGAGGCGCGCCGACGCCTTCAGGATCTCCTCCACCTCGACCAGGCCGTTCTCCCGGAGCGTGCGGCCCGTGGCCACCAGATCCACGATCCGCTCGGCCAGGCCCATGACCGGGGCCAGCTCGATGGAGCCGGACAGGTGGACGATCTCCACCTGGACGCCCTTCTGGCTGAAGTGCCGTTCCGTGAGTCGCGGATACTTGGTGGCCACGCGCAGGCAGGTCCAGGCCCGCGGGTCGTCGTGCATTCGGAGAGATGCCGGCTCGGCCACCACCAGGCGGCACGCCCCGAAGCCGAGGTCCAGCGGCTCGTACACGTCACGTCCCTGCTCCAAGAGCAGGTCCTTGCCCACGACTCCCATGTCGGCGGCCCCGTGCTCCACGTAGGTGGGAATATCCACCGCCTTGAGGGCCAGGAACCGGAGACCGTGTGCCGGATCCTCGACCGTCAGACGTCGCGACTCCCTGAGGGCCTCGACGCCCGTAGCGCCCCACTCCTGGAAGAGCTTCACCGCGTCCCGAAAGAGCCGCCCCGTGGGGAGCGCGATTGCGATCAGATCATCCGCCATAGGAGCTAGGTTTCTCCATGGACCGGGTGCATCAGGCCTTGACCCGTTTGATGTCGGCGCCCAACGCCGTCAGCTTGTGCTCGATGGTCTCGTATCCCCGATCCAGGTGATAGATGCGGGAGACCACCGTCCTTCCCTGGGCCGCCAGTCCTGCCAGGATCAGCGACGCGCTGGCCCGCAGATCCGTGGCCATCACCGGGGCACCGAGCAGGTTCGGGACCCCCTGCACGACGGCCGTGTTGCCCACAATGGTAATATCGGCGCCGAGGCGCAGCAGCTCGTTCACGTGCATGAACCGGTTCTCG
>CAZXXV010000500.1:2686-3367 GCA_964644725.1 uncultured bacterium | reverse complement strand
CCATGCCCTCGCAAAATCACGAGGTTAGGCCCTAAATGGTGTCCGGTACCTTTTTCGAGGGGGTCTGCAAACTGGAGGGGTTTCAGTACGCGCCGAGTGACACGGTCTACTGGCAGCACGGGCATTCCACCGAGCGGGACTTCATCTACGTCACCACGGCCCACCTGAGCCACGACCAGCTCCAGCAGCTCTCCGACGAGGTTGGGCCGGACCGGACGCTTCTGGTGCTCTGCACCGCCTTCCGCGCCAAGCCGGACCGGTATCCGAACCTGACCGTCAAGAAGATCCCCAAGGCTGTCCTGTCGCGTTGTGAGTGGGGGCACGACGATTATAGCCTGCGCGTGGAGAACCTGCCGAAGGCGCCCCCCAAGCCGGGGCAGTTGAATATGTTCGGCGAGGAGGCGAAGTGATGAAGCACGCGAGCAAGACGGCGCCGAAAGCCCCACCCCTCTACGCCCGGATCCGGCAGATCCTGGAGTCGGCGCGGGTGAGCGCCGCCCGCTCGGTCAATACGACTCAGGTGGTCGCCAACTGGTTGATCGGCCGGGAGATTGTGGAGGAAGAGCAGAGGGGGAAGCGACGCGCGGGTTATGGAGAGAGGCTCTTGGCCGATCTGTCGCAGCGGCTTCGGGCTGAATTCGGCGGAGGATACTCCGTAGATAACCTCGAATGGTTCCGGCA
>CAZXXV010000500.1:0-2676 GCA_964644725.1 uncultured bacterium | reverse complement strand
GCAGTTCTACCTCGGCTACCCAAGACTGCTCGCGGCGCAGAATTCCGACGCAGTGCGTCGGATTTCTAGCGGCGCCCGGATTTCCGAGGCGGTGCGTCGGGAATCCGAGACCGGGATGCTACCCGCCGTGGACCCAATTCGCCACGCAGTGCGTAGCGAATTGAGTGCCATTCAGACCTCGCCCGAGATTCTCTACGCACCACGTAGAGAATCCTGGGCGCCCGGCCAACTCCACCCCGATCTCTCTTGGACCCACTACCGCACGCTGCTCCGTGTGGACAAGGCCGAGGCCCGCGCGTTCTACGAGATAGAGGCCATCAAGCAGCACTGGTCGGCCCGCGAGCTGGAGCGGCAGATCAACAGCCTGCTGTACGAGCGGCTGGCCCTGAGTCGGGACAAGAAGGGGCTCATGCGTCTGGCCACCAAGGGCCATGAGGTGCAGCGGCCCGCCGACGTCTTCAAGGACCCGGTCGTGATGGAATTCTTGGGCCTCCCGGAGTCCCCGCGACTGGTCGAGACGGACCTGGAGCAGGCGCTGATCGACAACCTGCAAACCTTCCTGCTGGAGCTGGGCAAGGGCTTCGCCTTCGTGGCACGGCAGGAACGGCTGACACTGGATGGGGACCACTTCTACATCGATCTCGTGTTCTACCATACGATCCTGAAGTGCTTCGTGATCGTCGAGCTGAAGACGGGCAAACTCACGCACCAGGATCTGGGGCAGCTCCAGCTCTACGTGAATTACTACGACCGGGAACGGCGGACGGAAGGGGACAACCCGACACTCGGGCTGATCCTGTGCACGGACAAGAACGAGACCGTGGTCAGATACACGCTGGGGCCGGACCAACAGCGGAAAATCTTTGCCAGCCGCTACAAGCTGTATCTGCCCACCGAGGCGGAGCTGCGGGCCGAAATCCAGCGCGAAATCCGCGTCCTGCGCGCGGGTCCCAAGACCGGAGACCAGGCATGAATCGCCACGTTAACGCAATCGCCGGCCGGCTGAGCCTGCGTCATGGGGGACGTCATGGGGGACGGGACGTCATGGGGGACGGTCATGAAAATATGATATTCTCCCTGCTGACACCTTCCATGTGTTCCAGGAGCTGAGTCTCTTGCGTTCCGCGATCCGAGCCAAGGAACTTCTAGGGCTCGTCTACAGCACAGAACTTGACGCACCCATCCTGCCTCGGGAGGATCCGCGCTGGGGGCGGTTGCGGTCCGGGTTAGATCCCGGGGTGAACCTCCGCGACCGCTTCCGCGGTGCCGTGATCGGCGGGGCGATCGGCGATGCGATGGGCCGGGCCAACGAAGGGGTACGGCCGAGCGAGGCGCGAAAGCGGCAGATCCGGGACTATCAGGCCTGGCATGGCCGGCGGAGGCGATCCTCGGGGCGGGCCACGAGCCACAAGCCGTGAGCCGCGGACCGAGGGAGCGCGCAGAGGGGCAAAGGAGCGCGGGAGCGGGGGGGCCAGAGGTCAGAGGACAGCGGTCAGCGAGAACGGGAACCGTGGGGGAGCCAACTTGCCTACCATCCGGGACGTTGCTTCCCAAGTGTCCTTGCTCGGGATCCCGCCGGGGCAAGCCGGTCTCTGCGGCTCAGGGTGGACGTTCTCTCGTTTCGGGGTCAGCGCTTCTTCGCCAGACCGAGCGCCTCGCTGAGGGCCCGGTCAATAGCGACCATCTCGCCGGCGGGCACCGACCCCAGGCGCCGGTGAATCATGGCGGCCTTGATCGTGCGCAGTATGCCGGTCACGATGGACGGGAAGAGTAATCCCGCTTCCTTCCACCCCGCCAGGGCATGATCGCCGATGAGCACGCGGGAGACATTACTGGTAACGGCGGCGACGATGACCTCCTGCCGGCTGCGATGATAGGCCGACGAACTGACCACCACGGCAGGCCGATGCTTCCAGCCGGATTCGTCAGCAAACAGGAAGCCGACCAGGACCACATCGCCCCGCTTACAGCCGGTCATAGGCGGCATCCCGCTCGTTGTCCCAAAGGGCGGCCAGAACGGGATCCGCCTTGGCGGTCAACGCCACGAGCCCTTTGCCGTCGTCCCCGAGGTCTTCCCGCAGCCGTTCCTCCAACGCATCCCTCACGTACTGTCGGACGCTCACATCGCGCTTGGCGGCGGCGAGTCGGACGAGGCGGCGCACTCCAGGATCCACGTCCAGGCTGATGCGCGGTCGCTTCGCAGTCTGTTTCATGGTCCTCGGCATAGGCCCTGACCTCCATCGTGAGCATGCCACAGAGCATCACTGGTGTCAATGACACCATGACGATTGCTCGCCCTCTCATCCCCCGGTGCGTAAAGGAGACCCGGCCGTTTTTTCGTTGTCAAGAGAGAATCCTCCCTGTGGGTGACGGCGATGCGTCCTGGCAAAAAAAGGTACCGGACACCTTTTGCGAGCTAAGTGCTTGAATTCCTGGGTGGGTGATTTCAATTCTTGGCGATCAATGCGGCAGGTGGGAATGCCGTGAAGCCGTCTCCACTGGTTGAGGATCTCGTGCGCCCAGCGCTGCGGGTTGGGATGCCGCGCGCTCCGAGGGAAGGGCCACTAGGCAGAAGGCAGCTGGCAGAGGGCAGGAGGAACTCAGAGCCCCGAGCCAAGCACCGGGGCCGCCGAAGAATTGAAACCATGCCCTCGCAAAATCACGAGGTTAGGCCCT
>CAZXXV010000499.1:0-3374 GCA_964644725.1 uncultured bacterium | reverse complement strand
GGATGTCGTCTACCGACGTATTGTTGAATCCTCGAACGTGAACCAATCGGCTGGCGGCGTCGAGTATTTGCTCTCGGGTGCTTGTCATCTCCAACCCATGTACTAACCGGTCAGTCGGCGAGAACTTATAGGATCGAAAGAGTCCTGTCAAGCACTAAAATTTCACAAGCAATCTCCGATAAAGTGTAACATGTTAATTATAAAGGTTTTTACCATTTTGAAATTTTTTTCTTGGACGCGACGTTCCGGCTTGGATGCTTCGGCGTGAAACGCGTGGGGAGTCAAAAGTTAACGTTAACGTGAGGGGCAGAGAAGAGTCCCGGTGGCGATCTCACGAAGCCGGGCCGCCGCTCCAATGAGCCAGGATGAAGCCCTCCAAGGTTGTGGCCGCCTCCTCACCGAGACGGTCAAAGATCACCTCGGCCCCTTGCGGTTTTCCACCGACGGGACGGGGATGTACCGAGGTTACCTGGCCAGTGACCTCCAGGGGTTCCCCTCTCAAGAAGATCGTCAGGCGCAGCTTCTGGTCCCTCGTCAGCGGCTCCGCAGTTGCCAAGAAGAGGCCGGTCATTCGCAGCGTCGTCGCCCGCGCGTTGAAGTAGGGCCCTGTACCCTTGACTCCCACCGGCAGGTCCACACCGATCTCTGCCTTGATGGCCGGTGCGTTCTCCGGACCCGGAATCGGGAGGGCCCCCAGGGAGGCAGCAGGTGCTGCGGCCCTGGCATGGGGCGTCCGCTCCAGGGGCAGGCTGGCCGCCTGCCAGGCCGCAAAGCCCCCGATCAGGACGGCGACCCGAGTGTATCCCTGCTCGATCAACAGTTGGGCAGCGCGAGCGCTGGCTGCTTCGGCCGGGGAATCGCAATAGAGGATGATCCCTTGATTGTGCGACAGGGCGGCACACACCTGGACGATCTCTTCTGCGCTTGCTCGCAGGGCACCTTTGGCCTGCACCGAGCTGGCCGCGTAGGATGTCGGCGTCCGGACATCCACGATCACCAAGTCCGCCCGCTGGGCCAGGGCGCGGGCCAAGTCTGCTGCTGGCAACCGCAGGGGTAGGGGAGCGGCGGTGGCGGCAGGGGCTTCCTTCACCGGTTCAGGCATCTCCGGGCTGGCGGTGACCACAGCCGGCCGGCGTCGCCGCCGAACCATGACCCACGCGCCCCCGGCCGCGGCCAGGGCGACGACGGCCACGCCGCCGAGGAGCAGCGGGTTCGACCACGGAGAGGACTGTAACAGGCGAAGTTGCACGTCGGTCTGCAAGCGTTGAACGTCCGGGAGGTTCGGGAGAAGGCGGTTGGCGGCATCCAGGCGAGCCTGGGTGCCTGCCCAATCCCCCCGCGTGTACCGGTTCACCGCCTCGTGCCACACCGTGTTGAAGGGGCTCGCCTTGTCGAGTGGCACCCCAGCGGACCGGGCAAACTCCTTGACGGTGTTCACCGGGACGAGGAAGTTGAAGCCCTGGATCGCCTGAGTCTCGTCGGGGGTCAGGGAGATGAAGGTGAGCATTCCCACCACTTCCCCCCGGTCGTTGATGGCCGGCCCGCCGCTGTTCCCCCAGGAGGCGGCTGCGTCTGTCTGGATCACCTGGCCGCCGCGCGCGTCCACCTTCAAGCTCGAGACGAGCCCGGAGGTGACGCTGGCCTCCACGGCGCTCCTCTTGTCCAAGAGGTCGTGATACAGAACGACCCCGGGAAACCCGAGGATCCGGATGGGCTGGCCCACCTGCACCCGGTCCGAGTCTCCCAGGGCGATCGTGGGCAGGTTCCTCGCATCAATCTTCAACACGGCGACATCCTTGCCGGATTCCTTCGCACCGCCCCCGCTGGAAGAGACCCGCTTCCCCGGTCGCTCCGCCAGCGCCGGACTGTAGGCCTTGACCTCCGCCACGAACTTGTCCCGGTTGGGCAGGACCACCGTGAGCGTTTTCTTCAGCTCGACGCTGGCCGTGGGCGCAATCCGCGGGTACAATTGCCGGACAGCCGCCTGTTTTCGGTCCTCGGAAAGACCTGCTTCTAGGCACGCCTCTTCGATGGATTGGCGGAGGAAGGTCTCACGGATTTCCTGGTCGTCCTTCTCGTAATAGGGCTGGACCACATGCCCGTTCGTGATGATGTATCCGTCGGGGTTGACCAGGTAACCGCTCCCGTGGGCCTGGTTGGACGGGGGGGTGACCCGCTGGGGCGATCGGTTCGGGCAGGTCAGGCGGACATCGCCCGAGACCTCGGTCACGATGATGACCACCGCCGGTTTCACTTTGAGGAGCACGTCCGTGGAGGGTCCCGGCTGGTCGGTTGCTGCCGTGCCTCCCACGGCGAGCGCGGTCAGGAGGCTCCCGATCCCGAGGAGCCACAGCCCAGGATGGATCTCAGCGTTGCCGGTCTTCATCGGGTCTCCTCTGGGTCAGTTGCGCTGGCGCGCGCACCGACGCTGATCGCGGCACCGGCTCTGGTTCTTCCTTGACTTGCCATGCAGCCCGTGTAAGCTTCTTGGGCAATCCAGGGGGATGAAAGGAGGGGTCCGGGGCCATGGTGGCATCTCAAGCGAAAGTCCTCGTCGTGGACGATACGGAGACGAACATCAAGCTGCTCCGGGCACTGCTGAAGGGCGCAGGGTACGAGGTGGTGACGGCCACGTGCGGCACGGACGCCCTGGCCGTTGCGGCGAGCGACAACCCTGACCTCATTCTCCTGGATATCATGATGCCGGACCTTACCGGGTACGAGGTGTGCCAGCGCCTCCGCTCCGCGCCCGGGACCCGCCAGACCCCCATTGTCTTCCTGACCGCCCTCCACGAGCTGGAGGACCACATGAAGGCCATGGACGTCGGCGGGGACGATATCCTGACCAAGCCTATCAATAAGCTGGAGCTTCTCACCCGCGTGAAGTCACTCCTCCGCCTTCGGGCGCTGACCAACGAGATCCAGGAACAGCGCCGGCTCATCCACGACCTCCTCAAGGGCTACGTGTCGGAAGAGGCCGCCCAGCGCTACCTCGCCGACCCCCAATCCGTCTTCACGCTCGACCGTCTGCAGCGACCGAGCTAGGATTTGCTTTCCCGCGCCGCGAGCAACCCTGCCACCGTCTCCAGGAAGCGGGTCTTGTCGATGGGCTTCGTGATGTACGCGTCACATCCCGCCGCGAGCGCCTTCTCCTCGTCCCCCTGCATGGCGTAGGAGGTCACCGCCACGACGGGGATGTCTCGAGTGGCCGGATCAGCTTTAAGCTGCCTGGTCGCCGTCAGGCCGTCCATCCCCGGCAACTGGATGTCCATGAGAATCAGGTCCGGCCGCTTCTCCTTCAGGGATTCGAAGGCCTCCGGCGCGCTAGCGACCTCCCAGACCTCGTAGCCCTGCGACTTCAGCAGGAACTGCGC
>CAZXXV010000498.1:0-3385 GCA_964644725.1 uncultured bacterium | reverse complement strand
GTAGCCCTCGATCCGCTTTACGGAGAGCTTCACGTCGCTCCCCTGGCTCGCCAGGGCGGCAAGCGTGAACCGGAGCGCGTCCGCCCCGAAGGCTGGGAACCCGTCTGGGAACTGGCGCTGGATCCCCTCCATCGCGGCGGGGGGCGCCCCGCCACTCTTCGCGGCCGACAGCAACTCGTTTAGGGTCGCCCCGTGGATCACGTGCAGCGGATCAATGACGTTTCCTCGGGTCTTGGACATCTTCTCGCCCTGCTCGTCGCGGATCAGGCCGTGGATGTACACGTCCCGGAACGGAACGTCCCCCATGAAGCGCAAGCCCATCATGATCATGCGGGCGACCCAGAAGAACAGGATATCGAACCCCGTCACCAGGCAGGAGGTGGGATAATAGACGCGGAGGGCCTGCGTCCGCTCGGGCCAGCCCAGGGTCGAGAAGGGCCACAGGGCGGAGCTGAACCAGGTATCCAGGACGTCGGTCTCCTGCCGCAAGGCGCCGCCGCATCGCGGACAGGCCCCGGGCGTCGTCCGCGACACGATGATCTCTCCGCACGGATCGCAATACCAGGCGGGGATCCTATGTCCCCACCAGATCTGCCGGGACACGCACCAGTCCCGGATGTTCCGCATCCACTCGTAGTAGGTCTTTTCCCACTGCGATGGAATGATTCGGATTCGCCCCTCCTCCACCGCCCGGATGGCTGGCTCGGCCAGCGGCTGCATGCGCACAAACCACTGGCGCGAGAGGGACGGCTCCACCACCGTCTGGCACCGGTAGCACTGCCCCACGGCGTGACGGTGGTCCTCGATCTTCGTCAGGAGACCATCCCGCTGGAGGTCCTTCACCACCTGTTCGCGGCAGGTGAATCGGTCCAGACCCTGGTAGCGGCCGGCGTTTGCGTTCATACTCGCGTCGTCCGCCACGACCTTGACCTGGGGGAGGTTATGGCGGAGACCGCACTCGAAGTCCTTGGGGTCGTGGGCGGGCGTCACCTTCACTGCTCCGGTCCCGAAGGCCTGGTCCACGTACGCGTCGGCGATGATGGGAATGTCCCGGTTCATGAGGGGCAGGATGACCGTCTGCCCCACCAGGGGCCTGTAGCGCTCATCATCGGGATGTACCGCTACAGCGGTATCCCCCAGCATGGTCTCGGGCCGGGTCGTGGCCACCACCACCCCACCATTGCCCGAGGCTAGGGGATACCGGATATACCAGAGTTTCCCGTCCCGCTCCTGGTACTCCACCTCCAGATCTGAGAGCGCTGTCTGGCAGCGGGGACACCAGTTGATGATGTAATCGCCACGATACACCAGCGCCGCCTCGTACAGCTGGCAGAAGACCTCCTTCACCGCCTCCGACAGGCCCGGGTCCATGGTGAACCGCTCCCGCGGCCAGTCACACGAGGCGCCCAGCGTCTTGAGCTGGCGGATGATGGTCCCACCCGAGGTGTCCTTCCAGCGCCAGACCCGCTGGATGAACGCTTCGCGGCCGATCTGGTCGCGGCTGAGGCCCTCCTGGGTCAGTTGCCGCTCCACGACGTTCTGGGTTGCGATCCCCGCGTGATCGGTCCCCGGCATCCAGAGGGTGTTATCCCCCTGCATCCGGTGCCAGCGGATCAGGATATCCTGGAGGGTGTTGTTCAGCGCATGCCCCATGTGGAGAGAGCCCGTGACATTCGGTGGGGGGATCACGATGCTGTACGGCGGAGCGGTCGCATTCTCATCGGCGTGAAACAGGCCGCGCTCTTCCCAGAACCGGTACCAGTGCTCCTCCACGCCGCGGGGATTGTACCCCTGTTTCGTCGGCGATCCCGCCTCGGGGGACCCCGAGGGCTGAGATCCGCCTGTGTTGTGAACGTCGGTCATTCCGTGCTCCGAAGTGAAACGGGGACGCCACCCTCGTAGGGAGGGCGGCATCCCCGTCGGATGGTGTATGGGGTCCAGACTCAGGAGGACTGTTTGCCTGCCGCCAGCGCCCGGATCCTTTCGATCTCCTTGGTGATCAGGATCTCGGCCAAGTCCGGGACCACCTCCCACACGATCCGCTCGATGCGTTCGAGCAACTTGTCACTGAGCTCCCGCGCCAGCTCGTGCGCCACCCGCTCCGTGACTTCCTCGCGCATCGCGGCCATCTCGGGCAGGAGCGCCTCTGGGCCGCCAAGCGACGGCATTGCCACGGCGGCCGGAGGCACCGCCTCGACCGCGGGCATAATGGGCGGCGCCACGGGTGCCGCTGTCACAGGCGGCGCTTCCGCCACCACGGCCCCCGCCTCCATCATGGGAACGGAAGGCGGGACGATGGAAGGCGCAGCTGGCGCCTTTTCCCCTGCCAAAGCAGCCTCGAGGCCGAACCTTTCCTCCTCTGTTAAGGGAACCTCGACCAGGGCCCCGAGGTCCAAGGGGGCCGCCGCTGTCGGGGCTTCCTCTTTCGCCGGCGCCCCTTCCGCTGGGGCACCCGGAATCAGCTCGAGTTCCAGCTCGGGAAGCCCCACCATGCTAGGCCCAGGCGGCGAAGTCTCTTTGGGCTGCAGGAGATCCTCAACGGACAGGGTGGGCAGCTCTCCCGCCCCCGCCTCAACCAAGGGTGGAGGGGGTGCCTCCGTCTCGCTCGTCAGTTCGAAGACTGGCCCGCCGGCCAGTTCTTCCGTCGGAGCCTCCGGGCCTGGTCCGGGAAGCTCTATGGCACCCACCTCGAGCGGAGGAGGTGGAGCGGCCTCCGTCGAGGCCAGGAGATCCTCGATGGAGAGGGCGGGCGGCTCCCCGGTCCCGACCTCGACCAGAGGCAGGGAGGGTCCCTCCATCTCGCTCGTCAAGTCGAAGACCGGTCCGCCGAGCAGCTCCTCCAACGGCGCAGGCCCAGGCTTGGTCACCAGAGGGGCAGCCATCGGTTCCGCCGACAGCAGCTCTTCCAGGGAGAGGCTTTCGGGAAGCCCTGCCGCCCCTGCCTCGGGAGTCGGGGCCGCTTTCTTCTCCTGAACCGGCTCGGGCTCGAGGGATGGCATCTCCAACGACAGCTCTCCCGGGACCGGCGCCGGACCGGCTGCCGCCTTTTCCAGTTCCAGGTGCAGATCCGCAGACCGGCCTGGCGCCTCCGGCATGGGGAGCGTGGTCAGATCTTCGAGAGTCAATTCACCGAACCCGCCCGGCGCAGATGGAGGCGGGGGACTCGGCGTCGGTTCCATCACGCGCCGCACGCGATCCTGCGAGATCTCCTCCGTGGGCGGGGAGAGATCGAGCGTCCGTCCCGGCATCGGGGGCGCGGCCGAGGGCGGCGGCGCCGGCTCTGCCGGCACCGGCTTTGCTGGCACTGGTTTCTCCGGGGGGACGGCAGCCATCCTCGGCGCCGGACGTGCCGCTGTGGGTGCAGCCGGCGTCGGCGGTACCGGCA
>CAZXXV010000497.1:0-3398 GCA_964644725.1 uncultured bacterium | reverse complement strand
CCTGTTCGCGGCGACGATCGGGGTTCAGGCCTTCATCCCCGGCCTCGGCAACGCGTTCCCCGAGATCTGTGTGGACCTCTACAAGGCCGCGACCCAGTTCGAGATGGAGCGGGCGCGGGCGCTCCAGGCCCAGGTGAACGAGCTGCGGGACATCATGTACCTGGCGAAGTCCACCGTGGTTGCGGTCTACGCCTTGCTGAAGATCCGTGGCGTGTGCCAGGCCTACCCGAGGGAGCCGTTCATTCCCCTGTCGGATGCAGAAGTGGCGCACATGAAGGCCGAGCTGGTGAAGGCAGGCTTCCTCAGCTAGGCGGGATGGGTCGCATGTTCTTTGCGACGATTGATTGCGGGACCACCAACTCTCGCGTCCACATCTTGGATCAGGACTGCGCCATCGTTGGGAAAGGTTCCCAGAAGATCGGGGTGCGAGATACCGCGGTTCATGGGTCCAACCAGGTCTTGAGAGAGGGGCTTGCGGCTCTCTTCGCTCGGACGGTCGCGGAGGGCGGCCTCGCGCTTTCCGACGTCCGCCTTGCCATCACGTCGGGGATGATCACCTCCGAACTGGGATTGCTGGAGATCCCGCATCTCCGGGCTCCAGCGGGCATCGAGCACCTAGCGCGGAGCGTCACCTACGTGGACGATCGCAAGGTTTTCCCCCTCGAGGTTCCCATTCTGTTCATTCGGGGGATCAAGAATGCCTACCCGGATGGGGCGACCTATCGGCAGATCCGCCAGATCGATTTCATGCGGGGTGAGGAGACCCAGATCGCGGGACTGCTCGCCCTCCGGCCGAATCTGGAGCGCCCGCTGACCGTCGTCGTCCTCAGCTCGCACACGAAGTACATCAGCGTCAGCGCAGACGGGCAGATCCTCGGCTCCCTGACGACGCTGAGCGGGCAGGTGTTCGAGGCCATCCAGGCGGCCACGTCCATCGGGAAGTCCATCGCGTTGCCCGATGGCTGCCCGGAGGAAGACTTCTTTGACGCGGAGGTGGTGGACGCCGCCCATGAGGCGGTCGTACGCGGGGGGTTTCTCCGGGCCCTGCTGATGCCCCGGTTCCTGGACGTCCTGCTCGGCGTCCCGGTGAGGCTCCGCCGGCTGTTCACCGAAGCGGCGATCGGGGCAGAGGACCTGAAGGCCCTGGCCGAATTCCCGGTGGTGGGCTTCCCGGCAGGCACCGCGTTCGTGCTGGTGGGGCAGCCGGGGCGGTGCCGGCTCTTCCGCCACCTGTTGGAGACGTATCACCGGCCTGCGGGGACCGTCTCCTGCATCACGGACGCGGAGGAGATCGACCGACTGAGCATCCACGGCGCCATCGCCATCGCCCGCGAGGCGGGATACCTCCCGTGGTAGCCCGAGGCTGACGGCATCGGCCTCACCGGCTGGGCTCGGTCCGCGTTGGCCGCAAGAGGCGCGCAGCGGGTGCGTCACGTTCATGAACCCTTCAGAGGGGCAAAACAGGAGGGGACGATCATGGAGGAGAGGTCGCTGGGGCCATCGCCGGGGCCGGGACCGCAGCCATGGAGGCGGCTCGGCCCGCCCTAAAGGACGGGCGAGCGCGCCTTCGGACAGCCCATGAAGAGCAGAGTGGCAACGAAAAGCAAAGAGCGCGCTAGTCCACGGGGGGTGATCGCCTCGCACGCCTCGTACTCCGGCCGGTCGGCCGCAGACGGGAACCCTTTCCAGCGCCGGATGCAGAGAATCCGTGCGCTAACCCATGCGAGGTGTGCCATCTGCGGGGCCACGGACTGTCAGGACCTTCACGTCTGTTTCCATGCCCTGCCGGACGGACGTGTCAGGGGGATCTTCGAGGCGCGCCCCGATCTTCAGGGGTACCCGAACACGCTGCATGGGGGGATGGTATCGACGCTCCTCGACGCGGCCATGACGAATTGCCTGTTCGCACACGGGTTCGCTGCTGTGACCGCCGAGCTGACTGTGCGCTTCCTGCGCCCCGTTGCTGCGGATCGGCCGGTCACCGCGGGCGCATGGATCGAGAAGTCCTGGCGCCGGTTGCACCTCTTGGCCGCGGAACTCCGGCAAGAGGGGAAACTAATGGCGACGGCGGCCGCGAAATTCGTCGTCCGTCTCACCGCGTCCGGCAGTGCCGTTTCCGGCCGGCCGCCGAGGTTCACTGCTCCGCTGAAAGGCGCACGGAGGTGATCAGGATGGCCTCCAGAGCTGTCACGACTCATGGGCACCTCGTCGTAGTGGTGGGGCAGGCGCGCTGGCTCAGCCCCCAGTACGGAAGGGTATGGGTGCGTGGGCGGGACGATGTCCCAGCAGGGTGTGGGCACCAAGAGCGCGCTGGCCCCGGCCGGAGGCGACTCCCCCAGGCGGATGATCCGGGGAACGCACAGGACTCACCGGCGAACATTCGTTGTCGCGATCCGCCCTGCAGGGAGCCTGACAGGCGGACAGAAAACGGCATGGGCCGGTAGGGAAAAGAGGCAATGATCCGGTCCAACCCTTGCGAAAAAGAGGGTGGCGATCCCCAGAAGGGAGGAAAGCCATGACATCATCTAGACCTCCAGAGGTTGCTCAGGCTCCCACCGGATGGGAGATTCTCTTGGCCTTCGGGCCAGGAATGGTGTGGGCCTCCATGTCCATCGGCGGCGGTGAGCTGGTGCTGATCCCGCGCGTTGGCTCCGTGTACGGCATGATGGTGCTCTGGATGCCCCTGCTTGCCATCGCCTTGAAGTACTTCATGGTGAACGAGATCGGCCGCTGGAGCGTGCTGACTGGGCGGTCCATCTCCGACGGCTTCGCGATGCTTCCGGGGCCGCGGGCCTGGCTGAACTGGATCATCCTGATTGTTGCCATCTACCTGGGGGCCGTCCATATCAGTGGACTGGTGGCCATGGTGGGGGCGATCACTTACAACATGTTTCCGCTTCTCCCACCGTTTGGCTGGTCGCTCATCATGATGCTGTCCTTCATCGCGCTCACATGGACGGGCAAGTACAGCCCGCTTGAGCTGGCCATGAAGGTGGTCACCGCGACCCTGGTCATCAGTGCGGTCGTGATCGCCGCCATGTTCCTTCCGGGGATCGGTGAGTTGCTTAAGGGATTCACCTTCCAGGTACCGGGAGCAACGCCCGACTGGGCCGTGGGTCAGTTCAAGATTTCGAAGAACCCGCTGGTGGAGATCCTCCCGGCCATGGCCTTTGCGGGCGCCGGCGCCATCAACAGCCTCTGGTACTCGGACTGGGTCCTGGCCAAAGGGGTTGGGCTGGGCAAGACCTACGAGGGAGACCGCCCGGGGATCACTACGGAGGAGTTGAAGACACTGGATCGCGGCGTCCTCGATCGGATGGCCGCCTGGTACCGGGTGATGTTCCATGACAATCTCTGGGCCGGGAATTTCCTGACGATTCTGGTGACGGCAGCGTTCA
>CAZXXV010000496.1:0-3400 GCA_964644725.1 uncultured bacterium | reverse complement strand
GATGTAACCTAGATAATTCACGAAAGCGATTGTGAATTCTCCGGATCAAATGACCCCTGCCTACCGCCCCAGCGGGGCAGGCAGGAATGACCAATTCCCAAATCCCAATGGGCGTGAAGGGAGGATGGGACGAACGGGCGGTTCAGGGCATGGGCGAAGTGTCGCCCGCGGAGCCGTCTCCGTATTCGCGGATGCAGGCCAGAAACCGCGGGCCGAGCTCCTGGAGCTTGCGCAGGCCCACGCCCTTGATCTGCAGGAACGCCTCCTCGGTCGTGGGGCGCTCTCGCGCCATCTCGCGCAGGCTGGCGTCGCTGAAGATGAGGTAGGGTGGGATGCCCCGTTCTTCGGCCATGGTCCGGCGGAGGGCGCGGAGCGTCTCGAACAGATCCTCGTCGCTCGTCCGGCCCGGGCCCGGCGGCACGGCCGGGCGCGCTGGCCGGGACGGCGCCCCGCGCGGAGATCGGGCAACCGTCCGGAGAAGCGGCACCGTGTCTTCTCCCCGCAGGACCCGATGGCCTCGTGCGGTCACATCGAGCGTCGGGTACTCGCCGTCGCCTCGGGCCAGGCACCCCTGCCCCTCGAGTTGCTCGATCCAGTTCCGCACCGCCGCCTTCGGGTGCTGTCGCAGCGCGCCGTAGGCGTCCAGCCGGTCGTGGTGCATCCTCGCAATCCGGGCGGTTTCTGCCCCACGTAGGACCTCCGCCACGTAGTCGGCGCCGAACCGCTCCCCCATCTCTGCGACGCAGGCGAGGATCTGCCGCGCCAGCGCCGCCGAGCCGTCCTCGACGGCAATCTCGTTGAGGCAGACGTCGCAGGCCCCGCACGCGTCCGCGCCGTATACTTGGCCGAAGTACTCCACCAGGAACCGGTGCCGGCAGGCGGCGCCCTGGCAGTAGTCGTACATCTCCCCGAGCTTCGGGAGGGCGCCCGGCGCCGGCAGCCCCTCCGCCATCAGGATGGACCGCCACAGGCCAAAGTCGCCGCCGGAGTAGAGCAGCAGGCACTCCGCCGTCAGGCCATCGCGCCCGGCCCGGCCCGCCTCCTGCTGGTAGTGCTCGATGGACTTGGGCATTCCGGCGTGGATCACGTACCGCACGTCGGACCGGTCGATGCCCATCCCGAACGCCACCGTGGCCACCACCACATCCGCCCGTTCCGTGATGAAGTCGTCCTGAGCGCGCCGTCGCTCGGCATCGGCCAACCCGGCGTGATACGCCACTGCCCGGTACCCCCGCCGTCGCAGCGCCTCGGCGAGCTGATCCACCTCCGCCCGGCGGATGCAGTAGATGATCCCGGCCGCTCCCCGGTGCCGCTCCAGCGCCTCCGTGACCTGCCGCAGCCGATCCGTGCGCGGGCGCACCCGGTACACCAGGTTCGGGCGGTCGAAGCTCCCCACCAGGATCGCGGGATTTCGGAGCGTCAACTCCGTGGCGATGTCGGTCCGCACCCGCGGCGTGGCCGTGGCCGTGAAGGCATGGATGGCCACGTCCGGGAAGACCTCCCGCACCACGGTGAGCTGCCGATACTCCGGCCGGAAGTCGTGCCCCCACTGGCTGATGCAGTGCGCCTCGTCGATGGCGAAGAACGCGACCCCGGCTCGCCTCAGCAACCCCAAGCAGGACGGAAGCACCAGCCGCTCCGGGGCCACGTACAGAAGATGGTACCGCCCGCGGAGGACACCGGCCTCCACCGCGCGGCGCTCCTCGGCCCTCAGGCTGCTGTTCAGGAACGCGGCCGGCACCCCGGCGGCGGTGAGACCGTCCACCTGGTCCTTCATCAAGGCAATGAGGGGCGACACCACCACGGCCAACCGCCCCATCGCCGCCGCCGGCGCCTGATAGCAGAGCGACTTCCCGCCCCCCGTCGGCAGGATGACGATGGAATCCCGCCGCGCCAGCACCGCCCCGATGGCCTCCGCCTGCAGCGGGAGGAGCGCGTCGTAGCCCCACACGCGCTTCACGGTTTGCCTGATGTTCTCCACCCGTACCCGCTCCTTGCCTTCGGCCGGGAACCCGCGACCCGGCAACCACCCCAGACGCTCGGGATTCTATCCGGGCGGCAACAGAGCGCAAGCCGAATCCGCCGGACCGCATCCGATTCTCTTTTTCTGTTGTCCCGTGCTTTCGTTGTTGCCAAGCTTCACTACATGCTTCACACTACCAGGTGTCATCAGGCGACATCCTTCCGGTGCCGCCTCCCCTTCCGCGGACCCCGATGCGAACGCGCGTCCTCTGTCCCGGCACCACAAGCTCGCCGGTCCTTCCCTGGATCGCTCCTGCACCTGAAGGGCCCCGAGAAACGGAGAACACAGATGCAAGCGTACGAGGTCGAGTTCGCCTCAGCGCAGCTCAGCCCTCTGCACATCGCGGACGCGATCCGTGCGGAGACCCTTCCCCGTCCTCACGTGTCCGTCGGGGATCCCGCCACGCCCGGAAAGGGCGTCCGGATTCCGCTGACGTCCCGCCTGATGGCGTCATTCACCCAAGGATCACCGCTGATCTGTCGCGCGAAGGCGTATCGAGACCCCAAGACCGGCCGGATCGTCCTCGGCCTTGAGCAGGCCGCGGACGCGCATGATGCCCGTGCCCTCGTCCTGCTCGCCGCCTCGAGCCGCTTCCCTGAAGGGGTGTCCGTTACCCCTCAGGAGGGGGTCGCCGTCCTCGCGAAGGGCCAGGTTCGCAACGGACAGCAATTGCTCCTGATTTGGCCGGACGGAGGCAGGGTCACCGTCGAAGACCCCGCGCGCGAAGAGCGGTATGAATTACGCCGTGCTGGCGATCAGTTCGATCGGGTCAAGTTGCAGGAGTAGGCTGACGCGCGGGATTCCTGAAGGGACCTATCCCCTCAGAGCAGTCACGCGGAAGGATTATAGCCATGCGCCTCTCATTGCGTGAAGTGACGGGACAGAAAGTCAGCCTGGAGGGGGGATAGCCTGATCTCACGACTCCCTCACAAGGAGATGCGGCCGAGCAGGAGCGCCAAATGAAATAGAAGGGCGAAGGTGACCGGACCATTCTGAGCCGTGGGCCTCAGACCGGTGAGAGTGGCCGGCTTTTCGGGAGCGACCCTTGCCGCGGGCAAGAGCGATTCTACGTGCGGCGCGGCCGGCTTGATCGCGTTCAGGAGCCATCGGTTGGCTGACTTCGCCGGGTCATTCTCCCCGGAATCCTCGACTTCATCTTCCCTTCCTGGCATCATCCACGGCCTTTAGGACCTCCTTGTAAACCGCTCCCATCCTTCGCCCCACCTCCTGGTAGGACTGCGGGTCACCTGAAGGCAGGTCCTTACCGAGCAAAGTGGAACCATGTGGAAGCCACGCGAGCACGATCTCACAGGCAATGTCATCATGGGTCCGATTGACCTCGAGCATCTCCCCTCACCTCCGCTCCTGCTTATAGTA
>CAZXXV010000495.1:0-3417 GCA_964644725.1 uncultured bacterium | reverse complement strand
AGGTTGCGAGGCTGGTCCACGTCGCAGCCCTTGCGCACGGCCACGTGGTAGGCCAGAAGCTGCATCGGGATGGCGAGGAGGATGGGGGTGAGGAAGGGAGACGTATGGGGCACGGCCAGACAGTGGTCCACCTTCCGCGGTAGGTCCTGGTCGCCCTCGGAACTCACCGCGATGACGATTCCATCGCGCGCCTTGACCTCCTGGATGTTCCCCAGGATCTTCTCGTACACCCTGTCCTTTGGGGCCAGGATCACCACAGGCATCTCCTCGGTGATCAGGGCGATGGGCCCGTGCTTCATCTCGCCGGCCGGATATCCCTCGGCATGGATGTAGGAGATCTCCTTCAGCTTGAGGGCGCCCTCCAGGGCGATCGGGTAATTGATGCCCCGCCCCAGGTACAGGAAGTCCGACTTGCCGCGGAAGAGGTGGGCCAGGCGCTCCAGCTCCGTGTCCAGGTGCAGGACCGTCTCGATCTGTTGCGGGATGCGGACCAGGTCTGCCAGCAGGTCCCGCACCCGGGCCGCGTCCAGCGTCCCGCGCTTTCGCCCGAAGTGGAGAGCGAAGAGGTAGAGAGCGGCGATCTGCGCCGTGAAGGTCTTGGTAGCAGCCACGCCGATCTCGGGCCCGGCGTGGGTGTAGAGGACGCCATCCACCTCCCGGGTGATGGAGCTGCCCACCACATTGCAGATGGCAAAGGTGTGGCAGCCGCGGGCCCTGGCCTCCTTGATGCCGGCCAGGGTGTCCAGGGTCTCCCCGGACTGGCTCACCGCCATGACCATCGTCTGCGGGTCCAGCACCGGGTCGCGATAGCGGAACTCGGAGCTGTAGTCCACCTCCACCGGGACCCGGCAGAGCTCCTCGATCATGAACTTGCCCACCAGCGCGGCGTGCCACGCCGTGCCGCAGGCGATCAGGACCACCTTCTGGACTTCCGGCAGGACCTCATCCAGCGCCTCCATGCCCTCGAAGAAGATCTGTCCCGACTCTTCCGAGAAGCGGCCGCGGATGGTATCCCGTACGGCCCGGGGCTGCTCGTAGATCTCCTTCAGCATGAAGTGCTTGTAGCCCCCCTTCTCGGCCAGGATGGGGCTCCAGAGCACTTTCTCCACCGGGCGTTGCACCGGCTCTCCCGTGAGGGTCGTGATGTGGACCCCGTCCCTCGTCAGGACCACCATCTCCTCGTCGTTGAGGAAGAGTACATTGCGAGTGTGGTTCAGGATCGCCGGGATGTCCGAGGCGAAGAAGAAATCCCCCTGGCCCAACCCAACCACCAGCGGGCTGCCGCACTTGGCCCCCACCATCCGGCCGGGGTCCCCCTTCCACAGGACACCGATGGCGTAGGCCCCAGTGATATCGTTCAAGGCATGCCGCGTCGCCACCTCGATATCCCGGTCCTCCTTGAGGTACTTCTCGATGAGGTGGGCGATGACCTCGGTGTCCGTCTCCGAGCGGAAGAAGTGACCCTCGGCCAGGAGCTTCTCTTTGAGGGCCAGGTAATTCTCGATGATCCCGTTGTGGACGACCACCAGGTCCCCGGTGCAGTCGGTATGCGGGTGGGCGTTCTCCTCGGTCGGTCGGCCGTGGGTCGCCCAGCGAGTGTGGCCGAGACCGATGGTCCCTCCCAGGTTCGATCCCCAGAGGGCGTTCTCCAGCTCCTTGATCTTGCCGACGGATCGGTGGATCACCATCCGGCCCTGATCCACCACGGCCAGGCCGGCGGAGTCATAGCCGCGATACTCCAGGCGCTTGAGCCCTTCGATAATGATCGGAACGACCCGCTTGTCCCCGATGTAGCCGATGATGCCGCACATGGTGTTGCCCCCTCTGCTGGTGGGTCTAGTGCCTGCTTGAGGAATTTTGCGTCATATCGCCCCCAGGGGCGCCCCGGCGGACGCCGGGCCGCGACGGGGACCCAGCCCGCCATTCTCGACGGTCAAGTTGCGGGCTGGGTACCCCGCCAGAAGCGGGGTGGGGCGGTCTTGCTCCGGCGTCGCCGCCCCGCAGGCGGGCCGCGCCGCGCCGTGGGAGGATCCGCTTACTGAATCCGCCTCTCCGGTGACCACGGCGACCGGAACCGCCGCCCACCGCACGGCCTGCCTGCTCGCGGGGACCCAGCCGATGGGCCCGGGGGGCCGCGTCGGCTGGGTGCCCGCGCGGGCGGCGTCAAGGCCGAATTAGCGGCGATGATTCTTACGCTGCAGTGCTCCGGACCTCGCCCTCTGCAACCAAGGCTTGGAGTGCAGTGGCCACCTTGTGCGGATCATGGCGGATCGTGTCCAACTTATGGAGCGCTCGCTTCTCCTGCCAGCCCTCCTCGACGAAGTTCCCCACGACTGGGGTGGGGCCCAGGGCCTTGACTCGCCGAATCTCCTCCGGCGTCACCGGCATGAAGTGAACGTCGTCCCGCCGGTAGGCCGCGATCACCTCATCCGCCGGCACCTGGGTATTCAGGAGGACGTAGTCCAGGTGACCCTCGCCCAGGTACCGGAGCACCTCTTGCACGTGGGCCACGGTGTCGAACCCATCCGTCTGCCCGGGCTGCGTCGTGGTGTTGCAGACGTAGGCTGTTTTCGCCCGGGCCTCCTGGATCGCCTGGCGAGCCGGGCCGGGCAAAAGCGCAGCGACGACGCTGCAATAGAGGCCACCAGGGCCGAAGACGATCAGGTCCGTCGCGTGGATCGCCTGGATGGCCGCTTCCGCTACCCGCGCGTTTGCTGGATCCAGGAATACCTCGGCGATCGGGGCCTTCCCTGGAGCGCGAACGCTGAACTCTCCCCGCACGACCCTGCCGTCAGCCAGCCGCGCGCAGAGAGTGGCGGGGGAGGAGGGGACCGGCAGCACCACGGCCCAACAGTCGAAAAGGCGGGCGACCGCCTCCACCGCCCGGTCGAAGTCTCCCAGTGCCTCGGCGAAGGCGGTGAGGATCAAGTTCCCCAGCGCCATGTTGCGGAGCGTCGAGTCGTGGGCGGGGCGGAAGCGGAACTCGAACAGGTCAACCAGGGCCTCGAGGCCTGGCCGGGGGCTCGCCGCGGCGCCGAGCACACTACGGATGTCGCCGGGCGCCGGCAGGCCGAACTGATCCCGGATGACCCCACTACTGCTTCCAGAATCCGTGGTGGTCACGATGGCCGTTACGGCCCAACCGGATCCCCGGAAGCCCTGCATGATGAGCGAGGGACCCGATCGCCCCCCCAGGACTACGAGCCTTGGCACGTCCTCCTGCGCTCTCCCGATCACGAGCCGCCTCTTCCACCTTGCATCGAGGCGGCGCGACCCTGCTTCACTTCATGGAGCGCCAAGGCGGCATCGATTGGGACGCCCTTGGCGTTCCGAAGAGTCATTTCTTGCCCCTCGCCTTTCGGATCTCCGCCGCGCGTCCTTCTTTGTTCACCTGCATGGCCCTCCCGAACGCCAGGG
>CAZXXV010000494.1:0-3447 GCA_964644725.1 uncultured bacterium | reverse complement strand
CGCGCCCCGTGTCGCCGACGCCGCCGATGGCCTGCCCCTGGCGAACCGTGTCCCCTTCGTGGGCAATGATGATGGAGAGGTGCGCATACACCGTTCGCAGGCCGCGCGCATGCTGGAGCACCACGGCCTTCCCCAGGGGCCCCTTGGTTGCGTCGGCGTAGATCACCTCGCCATCGAGGGCCGCCACCACCTCCTGGTAGTACGAAGACCCGATATCAATTCCCGCGTGGAACCTCCCCCAGCGGGGTCCAAACGGGGAATTGATGGGGCCCACGATGGGCCAGACGAGTTCCGCATCCGTCTTCACTCGGGGGTAAGGCGGCCCGCTGGGAGGTGGCGGGGCGACGACTTCCTCACTCAGGGATCGTTCCAACACCTCGCGCTCTTGGGTCGTCAGTGGGCGGTAGGCTTCAACCTTCTTCACCGACTTCGCCCCGGGGATGAAGAGCCGCTGCCCGACCTTGAGGGGTGTAGAGGGCTTGAGGCGATTCGCCTCCATCACCACGGCCACCTTCACCTGGTAGGCCTGGCTGATCCGAAAGAGCGTCTGGCCAGGCTCCACGACATGCGTGATGCCTTTAGGCTTGGGAGGGGGCTTGGTTCCCTTTTGGGCTGGGGCAGCGGGCGAGGCGAGAAGGCCGAGAAGGACCAGAAGAGAAACGTATACCCGAATTCGACGGACGTGAGGCTGCTTAATTCCCCCTTGCGGAACCCGGCGCCTGGCCGGTGGTCGCATAGCGGTCATTGACCGCGAATATACCTGGGGGTTCCCGCCCCGTCAACAGGCTGCGTGGGACCCGGCCCTGCCTGCCAGCCCGGAGCAGGCAAGTCACGGGGGGATTCCCCACGCCATGCGGCCGAGGAGCGAGGAGATAGAAGATCTCCACGGCTGTAAGGGTGAGCTGGCACCCGCTAATCGGGGGGCCGGAAAAAAGTGCTCTTGCCCCTCTCCGAACGCCTATCAGCAATGCCTTAGATACCGAGGGTATCTTGGCGTACCTGGCGTCTTGGCGGTTAGGTCTCAGGCCTTGGTGCCACTCCGAAGGAGTCCGGAGTCCTACGGACCAGTGCAGGAGAGTGCAGGCGGGTTGTCGAAAGCCTTTGGCGGGACGACCTTCGGCGGGCGCGAGAACTCCGGCATTGGAAAGTCCTCGCCCCTTGCCTTCACCATGGCCCTCTTCTCATCGGTGAAGCCGATCTCTTCATCGGTGAGATAGCACGCGGGTTCGGGCGCCCAGGGATCGTTGTACACCAGATCAGCGCGGACCCGCAGCGCCGCGCCGCAGGCATCGAACCACTTGCAGATCCCGGGCGCGCAGCGTCCCTTGATCTTGGCGCGCCGGTTCTTCAATCCGGCCATCAGCGGATCCGAGGTATCCGTCCAGATCTGGCTGAACGGCCGCTGCCGCACGTTGCCAAAGGAGTAGTGCATCCAGAACTGGTCGGCGTGGACGTTCCCCATGAAGTCAATGTCCGCGATCCCGACGCCGGAGCTGTACATCCCGCCCCCGTTCCAGGTGAGAAGCTTCAAGACCTGCTCCGCTCGCGCCGGGTCCTTCTTCAAGAGCTTCAGGTACAGGTAGATCCCGTCCACGTGATTGTCCACGGTCAGGATCTCCTTGTTCAGGCCCCGCTTGTGGAAATCCTCGGTCCGCCCCAGGATGATATCTATTGCCTGCCGCGTCTCTTCCCGCGACAGGTCGTCCTCCGCAATCTGCCCGCCCCGCCCAGAATACACCAGGTGGTAGAAGCAGGCGCGGTCAATCTGCTCTCGCTCGATGAAGTCGAAGATCCCGTGGAGGTTCATGAAGTTGTGCCGCGTCAAAGTCAGGCGCAGGCCGACGCGCTGGCCAACGTTCACACACGCTTTGAAGCCGCGTACGGCCCGGTCGAAGGCGCCTCCCACCCCGCGGAACTTGTCATTGATTTCGCCGATTCCGTCGAGGCTGATCCCGACGTAGGTGAAGCCGGCCTCCTTGATCTTCCGCGCCGTCTCGTCGGTGATCAGCGTGCCGTTTGTTGACAGCGTGGGCCGGATACCGAGGGACCGAGCGTATGAGACGAGATCGAGGAGATCCGGCCTGGCCAGCGGCTCGCCGCCCGAGAAAAGCAATGCCGGGATCTGGAACCCGGCCAGATCCTGGATGAGCGTCTTGCCCTCCTCAGTCGTCAGCTCACCGCTGTACTTCCGCGCCTCGGAGTCAGTGTAGCAGTGGATGCAGCGCAGATTGCATGTCCGGGTGACGTTCCAGACCGTCACGGGCCGTCGCTCGGCCGCCGTCTTGGATGCCGGAGGCGCGCCCGCGCTGACTACGGGCCCCTGCCCTCCGTGGCCGTACCGCAGGCCGTCGCTCTCCGCCGTCCCACCGCAGTACAGCTTGCTGATGCTGATCATTGACCCTCCCCGAGACTGCTGTCTTGGATCATGTGGAGGCGTGCGGAAAGACTAACCTCTCAGCGTGAGGAGCAAATCCTATTCCACCAAGGCAGGAAGGGCAAATGCTTTGAAAGCCAATGGGTTCAAACCACTGGCAGGACCCATCATTTCCGTCTATTGTGCGATATGGGACAACGCCGGTTCCATGTGCCACGCTCAAGCGGCGGGGGAATCCCCGCAGGCCTTCTGATCGCTCACCGCCGTCCCGATGGCCTGTCCGTCGGATCTGCAGGCGCGAAGCGCGATTATCGCATCGCGACGGTGCCGCGTATTCTCAATGAACTCCTGTACGGGTCGCCCCGGCTCCTGTTGCCTCCCAATCTTGCAGGAGAGCCGGCCGACACCATTCTTGACCGCCTGCACGATGACCCCGATCGTGTCCGATAGATCACCAGACTTGACAGCAGGTCACGCCGTCATGTAATAGGCATGGGAATTCCCACTCTTGGAAAGGGAGACCGCGATGCGCTGGCTGATACTGTTTGCGATGAGCGGCATCCTATTTGCGGCGGCACCGGACGCTTCCGTGGGAGCCGACAAGTGTCAGGCCTTCCCCGCCGGATCGCTCTCCAGAATGGAATGCGAACGCCAGGAGGCGGCACGCATCCGTCAGGAAGAACAGGCCAAGCGCAAGGAGCAGGAATCGAACCTTGGCACTACGGCGCGCGGGACCACCATCGACGACTTCAGCTGTCCCTCTGGGAGCCCCAGCGGGGTCACGTTCCTGTCGGGAGCCCCAGGCGAAACCGTTGACGGCAGCTTCCTGAATAACTTCGGCAAGACGGCGCAGGACATCCGCGTGAGCCTCGAACTCGTCGACAACCAGGGCAGAGTCGTCGACCGAGTTTCGGCAGCGGTCTTCCCCAGCACGCTCAGCCCGTCAGAGGTCGGAAAGTTCCAACTCTACCTGCCGCACCGAAACCAGCTTTCCAGACCTTGGGACTGCTTCCGGGCCATCGTCACGGAGCGGCCCCCCGAGCAGATTCAAGTCCGCTGATCGTCTCTTCGGT
>CAZXXV010000493.1:0-3452 GCA_964644725.1 uncultured bacterium | reverse complement strand
ACTGGCAGAAGCCTGCGTCGAGCTCAGGCGAGACGGCGGGGACGATCGAGCTGGTGCACGACGTGACCAAGAACGAGCTCGGGGCCGCCATCCCCCCCTGCGGGCGCTTCGGCGCGAATGCGGCCTGGTATCGTCTCAGCCTGCTCACCTACAACGTGCTGAGCGCCATGAAGTCCCTGGTCCTGCCGCCCCACCTGAGCGCGGCGCGCCCGAAACGGCTCCGCTTCACAGTGTTCACCCTCGCGGGCCGGCTCGTCTCGCATGCGGGCCGGCTGCTGGTCCGCGTCGGGGCAGAGGCCGAGCGCCTCGCCGGCCTCATCGCCGCCCGCATCCGGCTCGCCCTCCTCGCGCAGGCCCTCCCCGCGGGCTAAGCGCCTCCTCCCCAGGCCTGGTCCCCCGTCGAAGACCGCCACCAGCGGTCGAGGCCCCAGCTCGTCCTCTGGCGGGCCGTGCCCCTCCGACTGCGCCACCGCTGTCTGCTGATCCCTCCCGAAGCCCATGAGCCCGGAGAACGGTGGCCGCGTGAGCCGGCTGGCGTCGGTCCAAGCCACCGGGGGCCGACCTGCCGGCTGTAGCAAGAACCTTGCCGCCGGATTAGGGGCACTGGAAAATGCTTGGCGTTCTCCCCATTTTGGATAATACTTGTTGCCCCGTTCGCGGTCAGTCTCCCGCGGGAACGGGGGCCGGGTGACTTTTCCCAGACGCACCAGAGGAGTGTGGTCTGCGGAGCGTCCGGCCGGCAATGTATGGATGGACTCCACTCCCACGAATGGTGGGTACTCGACCGCCCTTGGCGAGGGAGAGAAATGAAGGTCCTGTGCTGCCATCCGAGTGGTCTCATGTACACGCAGATCTTCCTGCGCCTGGAGCCACACGGCGTCGAGTTGCTCGCTGCGTCCGCCCGCGCGGCCGAGCACGACGTGCGGATCCTGGATCTGCAGGTCTTCAACCACACCGACTACTTCAAGGTGCTGGACGAGTGGAAGCCTGATGCCGTGGGATTCGGCGTCAACTACCTGGCCAACATCCCGGAGATCATTGACCTGGCCAAAGAGACCAAACAGAAGCTTCCCGGCTGTTTCTTTTTCGTGGGGGGCCACAGCGCATCATTCACGGCGCAGGAAATCCTCGAGCATGCGGCCGGGTCCATCGACTGCGTAGCGAAGGGCGAAGCCGAGGAGATCACCCCATCCCTCCTCCTCGCGGCGGCGAACGACCGGAAACACCTCCACACCCTTCCGGGTGTCGTGACGCTGGATGGCGAGGGCCCCCCGCCAAGGATGGTCGAGAGCCTGGACAACCTCACCCCGGCCCGTGACCTGCTGCCCAGGCGGCGGAAGTACTTCATCGGCGTCCTCGATCCTGCCGCCTCCATCGAGTTCACGCGAGGCTGTCCGTGGGACTGCGTGTTCTGCAGCGCCTGGACTTTCTACGGCCGAAGCTACCGGAAGGCGAGCGCCGAAAAGATCGGCGAGGAACTCCAGCGCATCAGGGAGCCCGGCGTCTTCATCGTGGACGACGTGGCCTTCATCCAGGCCGAGCACGGCCTCGCGATTGCCCGGGAGATCGAGAAGCGGAATATCAGGAAGAAATACTACCTGGAGACCCGCGGGGATGTGCTGCTGCGGAACAAGGAGGTCTTCGAATACTGGAAGCGGCTGGGCCTCGAATACATGTTCCTCGGCCTCGAGGCCATCGACGAGGAAGGCCTCAAGCTGCATCGAAAGCGGGTCAAGCTTTCCACGAATTTCGAGGCCCTCGAGTTCGCGCGCTCCCTCGGCATCCGGGTGGCGATCAACATCATCGCTGACCCCGACTGGGATGAGAAACGCTTCGCCGTGATCCGGGAGTGGGCTCTGTCCGTTCCGGAGATCGTGAACGTGAGCGTGAACACGCCGTATCCCGGCACCGAGACCTTCCTGACCGAGTCGCGCAAGCTGGCCACGCGGGACTACCGCCTCTTCGACATCCAGCATGCGGTCCTGCCCACCAGGCTACCCCTCGATCGGTTCTACCAGGAGTTGGTGAAGACACAGCAGGTTCTGAACATAAAGCACCTGGGCGTCACCGCCCTGAAGAACACCTCGATCATCGCGGCACGGCTGCTCGCCCGCGGGCAGACCAACTTCGTGCGGATGCTCTGGAAGTTCAACACCGTCTATCACCCCGAATTGCAGCTGGCCGACCATCGCCGGCCAATCAAGTACGAGATGCGGCTCCCGACGCTTCCTGCGGGTGGGGACGGGAATGCGAGGGATCTGTTCATCCTCCGGGCCGAGCCGGCGAAACAGGCGGCCCCGCCTCGTTGATCCTGCCGGTCTCCGGCCACGATTGTCAGGGAATCCCTGGCCCCTCCCACGACCGGCTCACGTGTCGTCCCTTACGGCAGACAGGAATTCCTCGCTGGCGTTGGCCAGGAGTGTCGTCAGGTGCGTGTACAGGTAGCGGACTCCTTTCTGCCGGTAGCCGCGGATCGCCTGGAGATTGCCAGCCGATCCCGGTACCTTGCCCGCCGCCACGATGGCCGCGAAGGCCTGATCCATGGCCTCTCGCACCTCTGGGACATCCGAGCGACCCGGATGCCCCAGAGACTGCGAAAGGTCCGATGGACCGATGAAGAACACGTCCACGCCCTCCACCTGCAGGATCTCGCCGAGGTTCTTGAGGGCCCCTGCTTCCTCTAGCTGGACGCACACCAGGGTTTCGCGGTTCGCCTCCTTGACATAGTCGGCCGCCGACACCCCGAAGCCGTAGCCGGCAGGGCGGGTGCCTGCTGCCAGGCCCCGTTCGCCGAGGGGGTGAAACTTGACCGACTCGACGGCCCGCCTGGCGTCGGCAGCCGTGTTCACATGCGGGACCTGGACACCCATCACGCCCCGGTCCATCAGACACAGGATCGCCTCCGGGCTGTTCGCCCAGGGTCGGCCAATAGGCGTGAGACCCGTCAGCTCGGCGGCCATCGCCATCAACTCCACGCTCTCGGGAGAGAGCGAGCCGTGCTCGCAGTCAAGGAGCACCCAGTCGAACCCCAACCGGCCGACCATCTCCACGACTTGGGGCGACGGGAACATCACCGACACCCCGAGGGCCGGCTGCCCCGACAGGAGCTTCTCCTTCAGTTTGTTCTTCATCGTGGGTAACCCTGGAGCGAAATGAGCAGAGCGAATCCGGGCCGCCAGCTCACAGGCCCGTCATCATTCCAGAGTAGTGTGGCTACTCAGAAATTCTCTGCACACGTCGGTGCCCCTGGGAGAGCCCCGAGGCGCCGACCGTGCGGGGGCCGCGGGTCCGGTCGCCGTGGTTCGCAGAGGCGAACCGGCGGCGCGGAGGACGCCGCAGGCGGACGACCCGGGTACCCGACCGGAAGGTTGGGTGCAGGCGGCCCCACTCAGCCCGCTGGGCTGGGCACCCAGCCCGCCAAGTTGACGGTCGAGATTGCGGGCTGGGTCCCC
>CAZXXV010000492.1:0-3464 GCA_964644725.1 uncultured bacterium | reverse complement strand
CCCTCTCAAAGCGGTTGCTCTGCCGCCGTGGCGACGATTTTCAGGTCCATCTGGCGATCGAATGCGTTCAATGCCCCGGCGGACATCCCAACGGCGCCGAGGTCGATCTGACCGGAGGCCAGGAAAGCCATGGCCTCAACTCCCGCCTTCACGCGATCCAGCTCCACCTGGCTGCCTTGCTCGCGGAAGTAGCCCTTCTCCATCGCCACGTAGAGCGGCGCAAAATTCTTCAGGGGAACGTGGGCGGCCTTGACCACCTCAGCCGCGTCTGCCCCACCCAGCAGCAGCGCATGCACGGTCCAGGTCGCGACCAGCCAGGACCCGATCCTTTGCATCTTTCACTCCTCGTTTGCTTCCTGCGAACTAGAGCGCCTCGTCCGGCGTCCTCCGGTCCCGCTGTTCCGGGAGCACCTCCCGTTCCCACGGGATGATCGGTCGCTCGAGCCGCTTCAAGCCTTCGGTGAATGCCATCCCTAGCGCGGCAATGACCATCAGGCCCACGAACATTTCTTCGGTGACCAGCGTGGACCATGAGAACCAGATCAGATAACCGATCCCAGCCTTGGCCGCTACAAACTCGGCCGCGATGATGACCACCAGGGACACTCCCAACCCGAGTCGGAGGCCGGTGAAAATGATCGGCAGGGCCCCTGGGAGGATCACGCGCCAGAACAGTTGGCACGCGCGGCGCCGAAGCTCGTCGCCGCTTCAACCAGAATCGGGTCGATGCCCCGCACGCCGGCCATGGCGTTGATGAGCACCAGGGCAAAGGTCGCGACGGCGACGAGGACGATCTTGGACATTTCCCCGATGCCGAAGATCAGCATGGCCAAGGGCAGGATGGCGATCTTGGGCAATGCGTACACCGCTGAGACGATGGGGTCCAGGATGGCTCGCAGCGTCCGGGACATCCCCATGAGCAGGCCCACCACCACGCCCGGCAGTGCCCCGAGGAAGAATCCCCAGAAGATGCGCCACAGGCTGATCCCCACGTGGCGCCAGAGATCCCCGCTCCGCAACAGGGACCAGAACGCCCGCCCCACCTCCGAGGGCGCAGGGAAGAAGCGCGGGTCCAGGACGCGGATGTGGACCAGGATCTCCCAGACCAGCAGCAGGACCAGGGGGGCAACCACGGACAGGACCTGATCGCGACGCCGGAGATTCACCGCCCCTCTCCTCCCCGGACGACCTCGTCCTGGAGCCGCTCCCAGATCCGGTAGGCGATGTCCCCGAATTGCGGGAGACTCTTCACCTTGAGCGAGCGCGGCCGCGGGAATGGGACCTCGAAGCTCGCGGCGATCCGGCCCGGTTGCGGCGTCATGAGGAGGACCCGATCGCCGAGGAGGATCGCCTCTTCGATGCTGTGGGTAATGAAGAGCACCGTCTTTCGTTCCTCCTCCCAGATGCGGAGCAGTTCCCCCTGTAAGAGGTTCCGAGAGATGGCGTCCAGCGCCCCGAGCGGCTCGTCCATGAGCAGGACCTCGGGGTTGGCCGCCAGGGCCCGGGCGATGCCGACGCGCTGCTTCATGCCCCCCGAGAGCTGGTGGGGGTAATACCCTTCGAACCGCTCCAGCCCGACCTTGGCGATCACCCGACGGGCGATCGCCTCGCGAGCGGGCCGGGCCATGCCCTGCATCTGCAGCCCGAAGGCCACGTTCCGCAGCACGGTCTTCCAGGGGAACAGCGCGTGCTCCTGGAACACCATGGCGCAGGCCGGGCCGTCTGCGCCCAGGCGACTCTGAATCAGCGCTGTGCCCCGCGTCGGCGCGGCCAGCCCCGCCAGGATGCGGAGGAGCGTGGACTTCCCGCAACCGGAGGGGCCCACCAGGCAGCAGAACTCCCCTTCGGCGACCTCGATTTCAACATCCCGGAGGACTTCCAGTGCACCCTGTCGGGCAATGAAGGTCTTTCCGACACCCCGGCAGAGAATCTTCATCTGCATGCGTGCGTTCCGCAATCCGAGGCGATGGGTCTCAGGAGAAGCACACGTGGGCCGGGAGGGCCTCGCGTCCTGCCAAGGAGGAGGTTGGTGGCGGCGGGTGGACTCGAACCACCGACATAGGGCTTATGAGACCCCCGCTCTGCCGACTGAGCTACGCCGCCACAGGACGGAGAGGCATGAGGGTGTGCTCGCGGAAATCTCCGCTCAGACCAGGCCGCATGATAGAAAAGCGCTGGGACGGTGTCAAGGCCGCATCGGAGGTTCCCGGCGAGCGGAGAGCCCGGTGCCGCGGCACGGCGGGCTCCATGGGCGTCATCCGCTCACGGCTTCGATGGCCGCTTCGGCCCTTCCAGCCGTCGCTGTTGCTCGTACTCTTGCCGCTGGATGTCCTTTGGTTCGTAATACTTCGGAGAGTAGGTCCTGAGCTGGTCGATCCACCAGTCAAACCCGTATGCGGCGATGGCGATGACGGCCAGTCCGATCAGGACAATGAGGCCCCGGCGCATGAGCTGCCGCCACTGGAGGCGGCGAAACGGCCGCGAGTGTATGCCTCGCCGTTCCAGGGGGACCTGGAAGCGCACGCCGTGCAGGACCTCCGATTCGCCCTGGGCCAGTATCCAGCAGACACTGCCAAGCCGCGGGGGGGCCCCCTCCAGCGCGATACTCACCACGCTGCCCTCGGGCAGCGCCATCGGGAGACGCAGGCGCGCCCCCTCGAGGCTTGCATTCACCGCGACGCCTTGCAGCACGGTGCTTTCCCGGCCGGGTTGGTAGACCGTGATGATCACCGGCACATTCGTGCTCCACCGGGGGGCACGCAGCCTGTCGGCGGGAATGGCCGAATCACTGCCGGACCGCCGACGCCTGGGATCCTTCAGGGCGATCTTGTAAAACCGCGTTTGGCACTGCCCACAGCGGAAGGGAAGGATGCCAATCCACGTGAGAGGTCCCCGCTCCAGGACTCCCCGGCGATGGGATGCGCGGACGTCAATTGCCTGGCAGACGGGACAGCTCAGCATCTCCTCCTTGTCCACGTGTCGTTCGGCACGCTGTTCCCCCAGTCCGCACCCGAGTGGTGAAGGCCCCTTGCTGAACGGGATCGGTGCCTTCCCCCTCCAGAGCTTTGATCTCCGCCCTCCCCTGCGCGCCGCGGGAGGCCACGAGGACCAGCGTCTACCTGCCCCATTCGCCGTTCGATGCGCTTCACGATCGAGCGACGATCGGCGGTTTCGCGGGTCACGTACCCTGCTTTACGTTACTCGACCCATCGCCGATGGCCGGAACGGCCCTGGGGAAAGTACCACGCGCCTCATGGGCGCACAAGCAAAAGCGCCACCCCAGCCGCGGGATGCTTCAGCCACGCCGGAGGCACCCGACAGCACCTACAACACGAAGGCCCCGACCGCGCTCTGGCCAGGGCCTGCATCGGGTGTCCCAGGACCCGTTCCAGGGGACGGTCGGCGCCAAGTTCGCCCTCGGCACGCTCAAGGCGAAGACAGCGTTCATCATGCTCGACCAGGCC
>CAZXXV010000491.1:0-3473 GCA_964644725.1 uncultured bacterium | reverse complement strand
CGGAACAGCGCGGGGTCCATCGTGGCGACGTTGGGCGGGATGGCGACTGGGAACTCCATTTGGGGGAGAATATCTTTGGCAGGATCAATCCCGGGGGCGACCTCGATCAAATCCAGGCCCTGGGTACCCAGGCGGAAGACACACCGCTCCGTGACGTAAAGGATCTCCTGTCCTTTCTCGCGAGCGGCCTTGCCGCTCAGGGTGATCTGCTCAACCTTCTTGACGAACTTCTTGACCCTGCCTTCCTTGCGAATTATCACCTTGCCGTCCACGATCTCTGCCTGCAGTCCGCCCGCCGTGAAGCTTCCGCAAAAGACGATCTTCCTCGTCTGGTGGCAGATGTTGGCAAAGCCGCCCGATCCCGGCGCCATGTGGGCGAACTTGCTGACGTTGACATTCCCTTCGCGATCCACCTGGGCCAAGCCCAGGAAGGTGATGTCCAGGTGTCCCCCCTCATACAGGTCGAAGACGGACGTGGAATCCATCAAGAGGTCGGGATTGGCCGACGCCCCGAAAAGGTCCATGCCCCCGGGGAGCCCACCCACTGGCCCGTGTTCGATGCTGAAGGCCACCCGCTCGTGCAGTTTTTGGGAAAACCCGAGCGCCGGAATCATGGCGGGGACGCCGTAGCCGAGGTTGACGAGCTGTCCGTCTTGCATCTCCCGCATGGCGCGTCGTGCGATGGCGGACTCGATCGTCAGCGGGATGGGATCGGGCTGCAGCGGGAACCGCGTCTCGCCGGTGAGCTCGGGATGCTCACCCGTGCCAGTCTGGGGTTGCGCGGGGTGCACCACGATCGCGTCCACCAATCGGCCGGGCACCAGGGTGAGCCGAGGATGGACGGCCCCTCGCTCGATCCGCTGCTTCACCTGGGCAATGACCGTCCCTCCGGAACACTTCGCCGCCAGGGCCATCGAGAAGATGCCCAGGGAGGCTGGCTCATGCTCCACAGAGATGTTCCCCTGTGGATCCGCCGAGGTTCCCCGGATGATCGCGACACCCACGCGGAGCGCGGGATAGAAAAGCCACTCCTGTCCCGCCAGGTGAACGATCTGGGACAGCGGTTCCTTGGCGGCCGCGTTGGTGCGGCCGCCCTCCACCCGGGGATCAATGTAGGTCTGGAGCCCGACCGCGGTCAGCAGGCCCGGGCGCCCCGCCCCGCTCTCGCGCAGCCAGTGCATGATGGTGCCGATGGGTAGGTTGTAGGCCTCGACCCGATCCTGCTTGATCATCCCGGTGATCTCGTAGTCGGGAAAGATGCTGAACGAGCCACCGATGACCCTCCGCATGAGGCCGTTGTGGGCAAACCGGTTGATGCCTGTGCCCTTCCGGCTGGCCACCATAACCGGATGGATGACCGTGAGATCGCGGGGGTGACCATCCTGAAGGAAGCACGCCTCGATTCCCTGCAGGATCGCATCCGGCTCCAGCAGGGAGAGGCAGCCGCATAGGGCGACGGTCGCCCCATCGGCAACCAGTTGCGCAGCTTCCGAGGCAGTCACAATCCGTGGCGCCATTCCCGGTTTCCTCTCTTCCCCCTCTGTCCAAAACTCAAATCAAACCGCCATGGCGCCAAGAGCGCCGCCCGCCGAGCCAAATTTCGAATATCGAACAAGGAATTTCGAATGATGAACGTCAAGCATCAAGAAGCCGCCGCACCGGCTAACGTTCGAACTTCATGATTCGACGTTCGACATTCGACATTGAGATCCTCTTCCGGGGGTTCAGCGGAGGCAGGCCCAGGCCCTCAGGGCCTCGAGGAGATAGTAGTCGCCCCAGACGAGTTCGTGGTCGGTGTGCCAGCCCGCGTTCTTGTTGTAGCAGCCGTGGAGGAGCATCCCGCGCGGACGCCGTTCGTCATTTCCGAGCGGGGTGAGATATCCGGTGAGCATCGCCGAGAGCAGTGCCTCGGCCCGGTCCCGCGACCGTTGTCGCCGGATCGCATCCTTGGCATGCTCCGCCAGGATCATGAGCCCCGCGCACGTGATCGCCGCGGCCGACGAATCCCGGGGAACGTTTGGCCGCGCCGGATCGTCAAAGCAGTAGAAGGGGACCAGGTCCTCCTCGGCCCGATGGAAGTAATAGGTGGCCGCGCGATCGGCAATTTCCAGGAAGCGCTCCTCGCCCGTTGCCTGGTAGGCCGCGGCAAACCCGTAGACGCCCCAGGCCTGACCCCGCGCCCAGCATCCATCCGTCCCCGACCCCTGGTGGGTCTCTTCCTTCGTCACCCGTCCCGTGCGAGGGTCGAAGTGGGTGGACTGGATGACCCGACCATTCTCCTTGACTTGCCACCCCGCCGTCCGATCGGCGTGGGATATGGCAATCTCTTTGAACCGCTCCTCCCCCGTCGTCTTCCAGGCCCACCAGAGCAGCGGCAGGTTCACCAGGCAATCGATGGTGACATCGTCCAGGCCGGCGGCGATCTCTGCCTGGGAACCGACGGGAATCACCCCGACCACGGGGCTCACCATGCCCGCCAGGCGGTCCGCCGCCTGGAGTGCAAGGTCCCGGCACTCGGGAACCCGGCCGATCTCCCAACCCAGGACCGCGGAACTCGAGAAGACGAACCCGATGTCGTGGGTCTGGTGGTTCAGGTGAGGGGAGAGACGCCGCGTCCACCCGGTGGCCGTGGCCACATCCTCTGGCCTGCCGGTCACCGCCGCCCGCTGCCACAGGAGGCCGGCCCAGAACCCGCTGGTCCACATTCCCTCCCGCGTTCCCTCCCAGATCCCGGTCGCCGAGGGGGCGGCGTGAGGAAAGATGTCCTGGCGTGTCACCTGGTCTAGCGTGCTCTCTACTCGCCCCAGAACCAGTGCCAGTCCCTCATCCGGTGTTCTTATTCTCCCCATGGTGGTCACTTCCCCAAATTCGAAATCCGCAATCCGAAATGGTTCTCAGTGAAGCCACAGTCCCCCGGTGACATTGATCGCCTGGCCGGTCATGTAAGCAGCCTCGTCGGAGGCCAGGAAGGCCACCGCATTGGCGATATCCTCCGGTGAGGCCAGCCGTCCCAGAGGGATCATCTTGGCGCGTTCCAACGACGGGGGAAGCCCGAAGGCTTGACCTTCCCGCTCCACCTGCGCCCGCATGGCCGTACCGGCGACGATGCCCGGGCAGACGGCATTCACCCGGATGCCGTGGGATGCCAGCTCCCGCGCCAGCGCCTGCGTGAGGCCGATCACGGCGGACTTCGTCGCGCTGTACGCTCCGAAGTTCGGCGCGCCGAGCTTCCCGTTCCAGGAGGCGATGTTCACGATGTTCCCCCGACGGCGTGCCATCATCCCGTGGAGCACCGCCTGGCAGCAGAAGAAGACCCCGTCCACGTTCACCCGGAACAGGTTCCGCCAGTCCTTCTCCGAAAAACTCGCCAGCGCTCCCAGGCGCGCGATCCCGGCGTTGTTCACCAGGAGGTCAATGTCACCCAGGGACCGCGTGGCCTCCTCAGCCATGCGAAACACAGCATCCCGATCGCC
>CAZXXV010000490.1:0-3479 GCA_964644725.1 uncultured bacterium | reverse complement strand
GGGTGACGACGAGACGGACCGGCTCGTCGTCCGCATTGGCACCCTTCGCGACGATCCTTGCTTCAGGCGAATGGTGGGTGATACCCTGTACATCAAAGCCAGGGTCACTCCGGAGGTTCATCTGGCGTCGCCGGTCGAGGTCGAGGCCCTCCTGTTCGAGGGGGGGCGGAGGAAGCCGAGGGTGTTCGTGGATCTCAGAAAGACACGAGGTGGCTCGCCGTGACCCACGGCCTGGAGTATGCCCTGGGATTTTCCCAGGAAGAGATTGCCGCGTGTCTCGCCAGGGAGGGCCTGCTTTCCCTGGAGCTGGAGTTCACGAAGAAGTGTAACTTGCGCTGCATCTACTGCTACGCTTCTGCCGGCGAAGCCCTGAAAGGGGAGATGACGCTGGACGAGCTCATCGGCGTCATCGAGCAGGCCCGGCAATTGGGGGCAAGGAAGATCGTCCTCCTGGGGGGAGGCGAGCCGTTCCTCTTCCCCCATGTCAAGGAGGTCATCCGGCATATCCACTCCCTCGGCCTCTCCCAGGCGGTTTTTACGAACGGGGTGCTCCTCACCAAGGAGTTGTGCCGCTTCCTGTCCGACCATCGCGTCAAGGTGGCCATCAAACATAACAGCTTCCTCCCCGCCGTCCAGGATGCCCTGGCGGGGGTGACCGGGGCCCACCGGCTGATCAACCGCGGGTTGCGCCTCCTGATGGAGTCGGGATACCCCGGAAAGGATCGTCCGCTCTGCATCCAATCGGTTATCTGCCGCCAAAACAAGGACGAGATCGAGGCGATGTGGATCTGGGCTCGGGAGCGCGGCATCACCCCGTACGTCGAGGTGCTGACCAACCAGGGGCGGGCCAGAGAAAACCCGCACCTGGCCCTGGCCCCCGGGGAGACCCAGGCGGTCTTCCAGAGGCTTGCGGAGATCGACCACGAGCGATTCGGGACCCGGTGGACCCCGAAGCCGCCCATCGCGGGATTCACCTGTCGCCGTCACCTGTATAGCTGTCTGGTCAATTCCCAGGGGTTCGTCCAGCCCTGCACCGGCGTTGACCTGTCCGTCGGAAACGTCCGGGAGAAGCCCCTGGCCACGATTCTTCGGGAGAGCAGGGTGATCCGCGACCTCCGCGGGATCTACCAGCATATCGATCCCTCGTGCCGGGCGTGCGAGTTCGCGGGGGAGTGCTACGGCTGCCGGGGGAACGCCTACCAGGTTACTGGGAGCTATCTCGCGGCGGACCCGGCGTGCTGGCTCAAGCAGGGGAGGCAGGCGGTGACCTGCTGCTGGCCTGGGGTGCGAAAGGACGAGGCATGCGGCTCTTCCTCGTCTCGGTGAATCGAGAGTCGGCCCCCTACCCGGTGGCGCCGCTGGGGATTGCCTATGTCGCCGGGGCGGCCCGGACGGCCGGCCATGAGGTGGAACTGCTCGACCTCTGCTTTTCGCAGGACATCGAGGGAGACATCGACCGGGCCGTTTGCCGATTCGCCCCGGACCTGGTCGGCATCTCCATCCGGAACGTCGACAATCTGACCTTTCCTGCCTCGGTCTCCTACCTCGACGAGATCCAGGCCGCGCTGGCCGCCCTCAGACGGGTCTCTCGGGTTCCAGTCGTCGCTGGGGGGCCTGGGTTCTCGATCTTCCCAGAGCGGTTCCTGTCCCTCCTCGACCTGGATTTCGGGATCGTCGGGGAAGGGGAAGAAACCTTCTGCCTTCTTGTCCGGCACCTCGGCAATGGGACGGGGGCACCCGACCTCCCGAATCTCATTCGACGGGGAGAAGCCGCCTGCAAGGTGACGCGGAAGGTTGGCCCCTTCGCCGGGAGCGGTCTCCCGGCCCGCGACCTTCTCGACAACGCGCGGTATCTCGAGTTGGGCGGAATGGCGAACCTGCAAACGAAACGTGGCTGCCCTTTCCAGTGCACCTATTGCACTTATCCCCACATCAATGGTCCGTGCCTGCGCCTGCGTCCCCCGGCGGAGGTGGTGGATGAACTGGCGTCAATGGTCGAGGGGTCCGAGGTGGACCAGGTCTTCTTCGTCGACGACATCTTCAACTGGCCCCATGACCATGCGATGGGCATCTGCGAAGAGATCGTGACTCGAAGGATCCGGGTGGGATGGACCTGCTTTGCGACCCCTCTTGGGATGACCCCTGAGCTGGCTCGAGCGATGAAGCGCGCGGGGTGCCGAGGGGTGGAGTTCGGCACCGACACGGCTTCCCCATCCATGTTGCGAGCCTTGAACAAGCCGTTTCCCCAGGAGGAAATCCGGATTGCCTCCCAGGCATGCCGCGAGGCCGGACTGCCCGATGCTCATTACCTCATCTTCGGCGGGCCAGGGGAAACACCGGAGACCATGGCGGAGACGGTTGACTTTTTCGACAATCTCAAGCCGCGGGCGGTGCTCGCCTTCCTCGGGATACGGATCTACCCGAACACGCCGCTCCATCGGGTTGCGATCTTGGACGGCATGATTCCCGAGGAAGACGATCTGCTCTTCCCCCGGTTCTACTTTTCCCCGAGGATCGGGGCGGATTCGCTGAAGGCGGCGGTTGGCTCCCATGCCGAGGCTCGGGCGAACTGGGTCGTGCCGGGCCTTGGGATCCGCTCGAACCCGACGCTCCTTGGGGCATTGCGGCGGATCGGGTACCGTGGTCCTCTTTGGGATCTCCTGTGAAACACCAGACTGGGGGACGACGATGAGGAAAGCCATGGGGTTCCTAATGGTCCTCTGGGCGGTCCACCTGCTGTATGCTTCTGGCGGAAACGCTCAGGAGGATGTCTTCTATGCCCGGTGCAATCTGAAGGTTATGGAAGGGAATGAGATCACGTGGATCAACTGGCAAGCGGCCCCCACGTTCATTCCGGTAGGCACCAAGTTCCGTGTGGCCAGGACCGGCAGCAAAGCGTCACTCGTGAACATCGAGACCAAGGCGACCTATACCTTGGATATCGGGGCGGATGGGGATGCCTTTCTCGAAAAATTTGTCACGAAAAAACCGATGGACATCACGAACTTCCCTGCCGACGTGCAGGCGGACATCCGGAACGCTGTGGCCAAGATCGGGATGACGAAGGAGCAGGTCTACATCGCCATGGGCCCGCCGACGAATCTGGGAAAGTCGCGAACGAACACCATGACCTACGAGAATATCATGGCCGGTGATCTGTGGGTCTATGCTCGGCGCCGATTCGGCAAGAACATCGGAGTCGCCTTCGATCCCGCCACCGGCATGGTGAATAGGACTGAGGGAATTTGGGGGAAGGACTAGTGTGGGCGAGCGCGCCGATCCACGGAAGGCCCGCGCCCGGGGCGCGGTCATTGTGCCTACAAGGAGGGGGAAGGAGAGCGGGAGATGCAGCGGAACAGAGCAGGCTTCCTGACTGCAATGAAAGGAAGATCTAGGGGCCGGCTATTTCGCCTAGGTCTCGTGTCCCTCGCATTCTTTGCGTTTGGCTGCGCGCATCAAATTACGATCACGCCGGCTCC
>CAZXXV010000489.1:0-3481 GCA_964644725.1 uncultured bacterium | reverse complement strand
TGGTGGCGTGCGGTGCCATCACCGTCTTCTTCCCGTTCTTCTGGATGGCGATCACGTCTCTCAAGACTGCCCCCGAGATCCAGCGGGTGCCGCTCCAGGTTTTTCCAGACAGCTTGGCCAACTGGCAGAATTACCGGGAGGTCTTCACGCGGCATCCCTTTGCGCGCTACCTGCTCAACAGTGCCCTGATTGCGTCCACCGCGGCGGTGAGCAGCCTGGTCGTCTCCTCCCTCGCCGGGTACGGGTTTGCCAAGTTCCGGTTTCCGGGCCGCGACGTTTTCTTCTTCGGCATCATCGGAATCCTGATGGTTCCTTTCCAATCGGTGGTGATCCCGCTGTACATGTGGGTGAATCGGCTGGGACTCCTGGATACCTACCTGGGGATCGTGGCCCCGGACCTGGTGAGCGTCTTCGGCGTCTTTCTGATGCGGCAGGCGATCGAGGTGATCCCCAACGACTACATCGACGCGGCCAGAATCGACGGCTGCAGCGAGCTCCAAATCTTCTTTCGAGTAATCCTGCCGTTCGTCAAGCCAGCCATGGCGACCCTACTGATCATCAAGTTCATGTGGAATTGGAACGAATTGTTCTGGCCGCTCATCGTGGTGAACTCCCCGACCATGCGAGTCGTGACCATGGGGCTCATCAGCTTCACCAACATGTATTTCATCGAGTACAACCTGCTGACCGCGGCCGCGGTGATCAGCGTGCTGCCCATCCTCATCATCTTCCTCACCCTGCAGAGGTGGGTGGTCCAGGCCGTCGTCATGAGCGGGCTGAAGGGCTGAGATCGAGGGGCTGGAGGTTCCATGAAACAGGAAAAGATGGTGAAGGTCCTGAACGAGCCCGGCATGGCGCGGGCGCGGGCGCTCATCAAGGCCGTCGGGTACGACAGCGACGACCTTCGCCGCCCCCGCATCGGCGTGGCGAACACATACAGCGAGACCAGCCCTGGTCACTCGCACCTCCGGGCCGTGGCGGAGGCGGTGAAGGCGGGGATCTGGCAGGCCGGCGGCACGCCGTGCGAATTCGGCGGATTCGGCATGTGCCCGGTGGACGTGGGCAGCGCCGGGATGCGCTACGATACCCCGACGCGAGACATCATCGCGGCCGAGGTGGAGACGTGCACGGAGCTCCACTCCTTTGACGGGCTGGTGCTGATCAGTAGCTGCGACAAGAATGTGCCGGGACACCTTCTGGCGGCAGCACGGCTGAATCTTCCCGCCATCCTGGTTCCCGGCGGGCCGATGCTGGCGGGGCGGTTCCAGGGAAAAGACACCATCATCACGGACTTGGACGTCGAGACCTGGGCATGCGGCGTTGGCAAGCCGCGGCTCGCTCCCGAGGCCATGGCCGAACTGGAGGATTCCGTGTGTCCCACTGCCGGCTCGTGCGCCTTGCTCGGGACGGCGAACACGATGCAATGCCTGGCGGAGGCGGTCGGTCTGGCCCTTCCGGGCTCGGCGACGGCCCCCGCCGTGTCGGCCCAGCGCCTCTGGTTCGCCAAGCAGGCGGGTCGCCGGATCGTGGAGTTGATCGAGGAAGACTTGCGACCCGGTCACATCATGACGCGTCCTGCGCTGGAGAACATGATCCGCGTCCTCCACGCCATTGGCGGCTCGACCAATGCGGTGGTTCACATCCTGGCCCTGGCACAGGAGCTGGACCTCGGGGATAGCATCACACTGGAGACGGTGGAGAAGTTCTCGGCCGAAGTCCATTGCATCGCGAACGTCCGACCCAGCGGAACCTACACGATGACGGACTTCGACGAGGCGGGAGGGATCCGCGCCGTGATGAAGGTCCTCGAGGGCCGCCTTCACCTCGGATGCCGGACGGTGACCGGGGCAACGGTGGGAGAAAACCTCCGGAACGTCCGCGTGCGGCGGCCCGAGGTGATCCGCAGCGTGGACCAGCCGGTGTTTCGCGGCGGCCTGGCCATCCTGCGGGGGAGCCTGGCAACATCGGCCGTGGTGCGTCCCACGGTTGTCCCTGAACAGATGATGAAGCACACCGGGCCAGCCCGTACCTTCGACTCGATGGAGGCCTGCCTCGAAAGCCTGGAGGCGGGCCAGGTGAAGGCGGGGGAGGTCATCGTCCTGCGCTACGAGGGCCCCCGGGGCGGCCCTGGCCTCACCGAGGTCTTCAAAGTCCTGGGCTACATGGGCGCCCTGGGCCTGGACAAGACCTGCGCGCTGGTCACCGACGGGAAGATCTCCGGCTTTGCCAAGGGCCCGTTCATCTGCCAGGTGTCCCCGGAGGCGGCGCTGGGCGGCCCGATCGCCCTGGTTCGGGATGGCGACCAGATCGAGGTGGACATCCCGGGACGCCGCCTCAATCTCCTGGTGCCGGCCGAGCAGTTGGACGCTCGACGGCGCGCGTGGACGCCGCCGCCTCCCCGCGTCACGCGAGGGTTCCTGACGCTCTATGCGCGGCTGGCCGAACCCGCAGAGCGTGGAGCAGGACTTCCGGTCCGTCTCACCCAAGAATGAAGGAGGCCGGATGAGCGCGGGCACACCGCTGACCGTCTTACAGGGAGTCCGGATCCTGAGTTTCACCCAGTTCCTGCTGGGACCGGCGGGAGTTCAGTACCTCGCCGACCTCGGCGCGGACGTCATCAAGATCGAGCCCCCTGGCGGGAAGCTGTTTGAGCGCAACTGGGCGGGCTGCGATTTCTTCCTCAACGGGGTGAGCGTCTTCTTCCTGTGCGCCCACCGGAACCAGCGCAGTCTCACGCTGGACTTGAAGCACCCGGATGGGCTGGCCGTGGCAAAGAGGCTCGTGGCCGGGGCTGACGTCCTGGTCCAGAACTTCCGGCCGGGAGTGATGGCCCGCCTCGGCTTGAGCTACGAGGAGGTCGCGCTCCTCAATCCCCGGCTCGTCTATGTCTCCGCCTCCGGCTACGGTGAGGCGAGCACCTACCGGGACCGGCCCGGGCAGGATCTGCTCATCCAGGCGATGAGCGGGCTGGCCAGCATCTCGGGCCGGGCCGGAGATCCGCCCACCGCCGTCGGCGCGCCGGCTGTGGACCAGCATGGGGCGGCCCTGCTTGCGATGGGGGTCCTGGCGGCGCTTTTTGATCGCGAGCGGACGGGGCGGGGACAGAAGATCGAGGTGATCATGCTGCGCGCCGCGCTGGACCTACAACTGGAGGTCGTCACCTACTATCTCAACGGGGCGCGCATGCAAAGGAGCCCGACCAGCCTGGCCAGCATGATCCATCCTGGACCCTACGGCATCTACCAGACGAAGGATGGCTACCTGGCCCTCTCCATGTCCCCGCTGCCGGTCCTGCAGGAGGCCTTCCAATTGCCTGAGATGGCACCGCTCGCGACGGAGCGATTCAACCATCCCGCCCGCGAGCGGATCGCGCGGATTCTGGAGCCGGTCATCCGTACGCGAACCACGCGCGAGTGGGTGGAGTACCTTGTGCCGCGCGGTATCTGGGCGGCACCCGTCCTGGATTACGATGGAACGTTTG
>CAZXXV010000488.1:0-3486 GCA_964644725.1 uncultured bacterium | reverse complement strand
CTTCCGGAAACGGAGCGTCTTCAGCATGTCTGCCTCCTCCTCTGCAGGAATTATGACCTGCGTTATTGCTGACCCTTCAGCAGATTCAAGAGCCGATCCGGAAAGTCCGTGGCGATTCCATCGCCCGCCTGGGTCCCGATCCCCAGGGTCATCAGCCGCCGCATCTCTGCTTCCTCGTTGACGGTCCAGGGGACGATCGGGATACCTGCCTGGTGCAGTGCCACCACCACCTCCGCCGTCACAAGCCGGAAGCCGGGGGAATAGTAGTCTGCCCCATACTGCCGGATCAGCGCCACCGGATCCTTGGGCGCCTGGCGTCCCCCCGCCAGCAGACCGGTTCGGATCCTTGGCTCCAACGCTTTGATCTTGACGAGGGATGGGTGGTGGAAAGAAATGACATTGACCCGTTCGACGAAGCCGGTCTGACGCAAAACCTCCAGGACGCGCTCCTCGAATTCCTCGGGCTTCCCTTCCTGCCCCTCGCCGAACTTGATCTCGAGATTCAGCCGGATCCGGGTGTTCCCGCTCGCCCTGACCAATTCGATGACTTCCCGCAGGGTCGGGATCCGCTCCTCCCGAAACGCGGGGGCAAACTTCCCCCCGGCGTCCCAGCGCTTCACCTCCTCCAGGGTGAGGTCGCCGATACTGCCCCGGCCGTCCGTGGTCCGGTCCAGGGTCTCGTCGTGGATAACGACTACTTCCCCGTCTCGGGTGACGTGGAGGTCCATCTCCAGGGCGTCCACGCCAAGCTCCATGGCCTTCCGAAACGCGGCCAGCGTGTTCTCGGGCGCCAGACCAGCCGCGCCGCGGTGGCCATGGACGTCAAGGAACCGCGGGGCGTTTTCCATTGAGCTTGCCGCCATGCCGGAACCCTCAGCCGCACGCAGCCCTATGACGCAGAAAACCACCCAGATCAGGGGAAAGCAAATCGAGTGGAAGCGGATGCGGCACACAACCGGCACTATAGCACAGGCCCTGCCCCATCCGCCCCCGAAAAACCCCTACCACTTGATCACCGCCTCCACCCGCTTCTGTACCGTGGCCATGGCCTACCGGAAACAAGAATGGTGAAGGTGCCCGCATGTCGGATGCCTTCCTGATGACGCCTCTCCGGCGAATCGCGGGCGGTCCTAGTGCTCTCGGAACCGCTGCCCCAGGGCGACCTCGTCCAGATAGTCCTGGATCTCTCGATCAATCCGCCCGCGATCCCAGCCCCGAAGCTCCCCCATCCATTTGGCGATCTGCTCGCAACAATCCTTTCCCAGGCACGAACTGGTGCCGATCCCCGTCCGGTGCAACAAGAAGTCGCGGACGGTCTCGGTCAGTTCGTACTCCCCGGCATAGAGGAGTTGGGCGCGGATATCGGGGTTGCTCTTGCAGAGGCGCTCTTTAAGTTCTGGGGCTCGCTCGGCAATCCTGAGCACCGCCGTGTACCGCTGTCCATACGTCTCTATGATGTTCTGGATCTGCTCCGGATCCAGTCCAGTCCGTCGGGACAGGTCGGCCACGTCCGCCCAGACTCGTACGCCTATCGTCCCATCGCCGTCAGAGCCGTCCAGGGCCAGTGCATGAGTCCGGCACGGAACCGGGCGGCCCAGGAGGCGCCCGACTCGGTCAACTGCCTTTTCGGCCAGGCTCCTGTAGCAGGTCAGCTTCGTCCCGGTTATCGAGAGGAAGGTGCCGGCCTCTCCCTCGGGAATCACCTTGTGCTCCCGCGAGACGGCCGAAGCGGATTTGCCCTCTTCGAACGCCAGGGGGCGCACGCCAGCATAGGTGTAGGCGATCTCATCCTCCCGGACGCGGGCGGTCGGGAAGACTCGCTGGGTTTCCGTAAGAAGGTAGTGGACCTCCTCCCGGGTCGCCGCCAGATGGTCCAGGTCTCCATCGAAGTCGGTGTCGGTGGTCCCCACCAGCGAGAACCCCCGCCAGGGGATGACAAAGAACATTCGCTCATCCTGCTTGGCGGCGATGTAGACGGCATGCTCGGTGATGCGAGGGAGCAGGAGGTGGATCCCCTTCGTCGTTCGGACACACCGCTGGCCCTGGTCCACTCCCGCCAAGCGGCGGATGCGATCCACCCAGGGGCCGGCCGCATTCACCACTACCCGGGCCGTGACCCGCGCGGTGGCGCCGCTCAGCACATCCCTTGCCTCCACCTGCCACCCGGCCCCTGGTCCGGGAACCGGGTACCCTTGGGGTGAGGTGCCCCCGGCCCCTCTGATCTCCGTCACGTCGGCGTAATTGAACACCGAGGCTCCCCACCGTTTAGCCGACAGGACGTTCTCCAGGCAGAGCCGCTCCGGGAGAAGCAACAGGTCGTCGAAGTAATACCCCGCTCCCACCAGGTCGCGCGGTTCGAGGTGCGGCTCGCTTTGCAGGGTCTCCTCCCTCGACATGGTCCGGTAGTGCTCGGTCCGCTTTCCCGGCGTGAGCAAATCGTACAGCTTCATCCCCATGTGGATCATGATCATGCCGCGCTTTGCCCCCCGGTACACGGGGATGACGAAGGGCAGCGGCCGGACCAGGTGGGGGGCCAGACGCTGGAGCCGCTCCCGCTCTCGCAGCGATTCCCGCACCAGGCCGAAGTCGAAGAGCTCCAGATAGCGGAGGCCGCCGTGGATCAGCTTCGAGGACCGGCTCGTCGTTCCAAAGGCGAAGTCCTTTCGCTCCAGGAGCAACGTGCGATATCCCCGTAAGGAGGCGTCCCGCGCGATCCCTGCGCCCGCCATGCCGCCGCCGATGACGACAAGATCAAATCTCTGTCCGTTGATGTTCTCGAGTCTTCCGGTCATCGTGTCCTTCGACCTCTTCCAGGGCTTGGCGCCTCATCCCTGCGGTATCCCCACAGGCTCGTCTCGCTAGTTGAGACCGCCACCGCGCCCGCGCCCAGGACGGCCTCCACCTGGGCCGCCGTCCGGATCAATCCTCCGGCGATCAACGGCGGCAGGGTCCCGCGTGCCGAGAGCTCCTGAGCAATGGCCGGCAGGATCACGCCCGGCAACACCTCCACCGCGTCGGGGGCGGCCTTTTCCACCGTGGGAAGTCCTGCCGCCAGGGATTCCGAGTCCAGGACGAAGAGTCGCTGGACCGCGATCAACCCCTCCCGCCTGGCGGGGCTGACCAGATTGGAGCGCGTCGTCAGGATACCATCCACACCAACGTGCTTGGCCAGGAACCGCACGCCGGCCTCGTCCCGGCCGACACCCTTGATCAGGTCCACGTGAGCAAAGATCAGCCGCCCCTCCGCGTGCGCCTTGGCCACGCACCCCTGCAGGGCGAAGATATCCTCGCCCAGAATGAAGAGCACCCCGACCCCATGCCGAATCGCCATCTCGACCTTTCCCGTATCGCGCAGACCGGCAATCACCGGTCGGGTTTTCAAGCCCTCAAAAAAGCGTTCTCGAACGTTACCCATGTCCCCCCCATAAACAAAAAGCCCTAACAAAAGACGATCACGCGGATCGTCCCTCGTTAGGACTTTCTCAG
>CAZXXV010000487.1:0-3494 GCA_964644725.1 uncultured bacterium | reverse complement strand
CCAGCCGTTCTTCCGAAAGCGGTACGAGATGCAACAGCGGCATCTGGCTGAGATCCGCGGGCGATTCGGCTTGCCAATCCGGGAGATGTACCTCCGGGATGGCGAGGTGAAGGGAGTGGCGAGCCTGCGCGAGGTGGCCCGGACGCTCCAGGGCGCTTCCGCACCCTCTGAGGGCCGCCCGGCCTCGCCGGTGACGCCACCGGGAGAGGGGGTGACACGCCGCCTCACGGCCCGCGAGCTCACGAGCCTCTTCACGCCGAACAACGGGGCCGGCAAGGCGATCTTCTTCGCGGGCAAGGGAGGCGTCGGCAAGACCAGCGTCTCCTGCATCACCGCCGTTCATCTGGCACGACAGGGTCTGAAGACCCTCCTTCTCACGACCGACCCGGCGGCCCACCTCGGCCAGGTGCTGGACGTGGCAGTGGACGATCGGCCGGCCCCGGTGGCCGGGGTGCCCAACCTCTGGGCCGCGCGCATTGACGCGAAGCAGGCGACCGAGGAGTACAAGGCGCGGATCCTGGCGGAGGCGCGGACGCGCTACTCCGAGGAAATGCTTGTGGCCATGCGGGAGGAGCTGGAATCGCCCTGCACCGAGGAGATGGCGGCCTTCGACAAGTTCACGCAGTATGCCGACAGCGACGACTATCAGGTCGTCGTGTTCGACACCGCGCCAACCGGCCACACGCTGCGACTGCTGGAACTCCCCTTCGATTACAGCCAGCAGGTGGAGCTGATGGTCACGACGACCCAGGAGAGTGGGGCCCTGCGCGCCGAGACCCGATCCCGCTTCGACCGGATCATCGCCCGGTTGCGGGACCGGGAGCGGACGGTGTTTGCCTTCGTGGTCTATCCGGAATCCACGCCGGTGGTGGAGGCCCATCGCGCCTCCCAGGACCTCGCGGCGGCGGGCATACCCACCCAGCTCGTGGTGGCCAACCAGGTCATTCCGGCTGAGCAGGCCACGAATCCGTTCTTCCAGAGCCGCCGGGCGATGCAGGCTCGGTATCTGACGGAGATCGAGCGGCGATTCGGCGTGCCGGTGCTGGTCCTACCGTTGCTGGACAAGGAGATTCGCGGGTTGGCGGTGGTGGAACAGGCGGCGGGGCTCCTCTTCGGTGAGGCCGTGATGGGCGAGAGCGTTTCACAAGGGACCAGGCGATAAGAGGAGGGCACAGAGCGATGATCTACGCGTATCAGTGTGAAGAGTGCGGGACAGAGTTCACGGTACGGGCGACGCTGGCGGAGAAGGAGCGGGGGCTCACCCCGCAGTGCCCCGCGTGCGGCAGCCGGAACGCGGCGCAAGATTTCGCCAGCGTCGGGGTCGTGCGATCGGGCGGTGGCGGTGGACCGATGCCCTTCTGCGGACCGAGTGCAGGGCCGGGGTGCTGCTGATGGCGGACGCGTTGGGCCCGACGGTCGTCCGGATTTTTACGACCCCTGACGCCTCTTGCGGCACGGGCATGACCTGGACCGAGGCCGCGAAATTCATCCGCGACCGCCTGAACCGCCGGTTCAATGGGCGCGTGGCCGTGGAACAGGTCGAGATCTTCAGCCAGCGGAGCTTCGAATTCCCGACTGTGCTGGAGGCCATCCAGCAGGGAGCTGAGCTGCCGATCGTCCTGGTCGGGGACCAGATCGTCAGCCAGGGCGGGAAGCTGTCCGAATCCCGGATCGCCCGCGCCATCGAGGCGCTGGGCTCGACCGGGGCGGCTGAGCCAAGGAGGGAGTAATGTCTATAGTGAAACAAGCCGTGGTGAATGGGGTCAACCTCGAGGCGGCGGCCCTGGAGAAGGCCCGGGCGCTGGCCCGGGCTGTCGGAGAGTCGCCGTCGTTCAAGGCTTTCGAAGCGGCGCAGGAGGCGCTGATGGCAGATCAGGAGGTCAATCGAAGGCTCCAGGACTACCAGCGCCGACGGCAGGAGGTGTGGTTCGCCCGGACGTGGGGTGGGGGCGATCCGGCCCAGGAAGCGGCGTTGGAGGAAGAGTGGCGGACCCTTTCCGGGACCCCAACACTTCAGGCGTACCTCCGCGCCCGGGAGCAGTTGACGGATGTCCTGCGGGGGGTGGCCGGGATGATCAGCCAGGAAATCGACATTGACTACGGCGCCGCCTGCTCGCCGGCAGGCGGTTGCTGTTGAGGAGTAAGCCATGGGCAGAGATGGAAGTGGTGACCGCTCGCCAGTGCTCGAGCGGACACGGGAGTTTGTGACGGCGCTGAAGGCGACCCCATCCGTCCAACACTTCGTGGCGGCACAACATCGGTTCCAGACCGACCCGGGGATCCAGCGGCTCCTGGCGGAGGTGCAACGCAAGGCACAGACGTTCCAGCGGGCGCAGCAGGACGGGACGCTCCGGGAGGAGCAGATCCAGGAAGTCCGCGAGGCGCAACTGCGGTTCTCCGACCACCCGGTGGCGCAGGAATTTCTCCAGGCGCGCGACGCGGCAGGGACATTCCTGCAGGAGGCCAACCGGGTGATCAGCGAGATCTTGGGGTTCGACTTTGGGCAGACGGTCGGTCCGGCCGGCGGGGCCTGCTGAGACGCGAGGAGGTGGACCCATGCTGGCGGGGAAGCACATCCTGCTGGGCGTAACCGGGAGCGTCGCGGCCTACCAGGCCGTCGACCTGGTTGGCCTCTTGAGAACTCAGATGGCCAGCGTCCGGGTCATCATGACGCGGGCGGCCACCCGGTTCATCACGCCGCTTACCCTCGAGGTGATCTCGGGCCATCCGGTGACCGTGGACATGTTCGCGGGCACCGGCGCGTATGTGGAGCACATCACGTTAGCCCAGGGCGCCGACCTTCTGCTCATCGCCCCCGCCACGGCGAACATCATCGGGAAGCTCGCCAACGGAATCGCGGACGACATGCTCTCCACGACGGCGCTGGCCGTCACCGCGCCGATCCTCATCGCCCCGGCCATGAACGAGCAGATGTGGTTTAACCGGATCGTCCAGGCCAATGTCGAGCGGCTGCGGAAGTTGGGCATCCATTTCGTGGAGCCGGAGTACGGTCCCATGGCCTGCGGGGGCGAGGGCTGGGGGCGGCTGGCCCGCCTTCCCGTCATCGTGCGCCGCGCCTCCGAGGTCGTCCGGAATTCGGCAGCGCTGCGGGAGCAGACCAGCCCCCAGCTAGCTGGCGTGCCATCTGACGCTGCCACGGAATGAGCGCAAAAGCATGTCACGGGTCGGCCGATGACACGCCTCCTGTTCCTCAGCGGCCTGGCCGGGATTAGCATGATCCTGGGCGGCCTCCTCCCGCTACGGCGGAAGCGGTGGTCGCAGCAGGTCCTGCTCCGGTTCATGGCGTTCGGATCGGGCGTCCTGCTGGGCGCGGCCTTTCTTCACGTCATCCCCGAGGCCATGGCCCTGAGCGGGGCCCGCGCGGGGCTGGGGCTGGCGGGCGCCTTCCTGGCCATCTTCGCCCTGGAGCAATTCGCCCTGGCCCACGCCTGCCCCGAGTGCGTGGCCGGGGCGGCCTGCCCGGTGCACCCGAT
>CAZXXV010000486.1:0-3502 GCA_964644725.1 uncultured bacterium | reverse complement strand
TTCGACCGTTCGGTGGGTCGGTCGTTCCGGAACCAGCGAACACCCGAACACCCGAACCCCCGAACGGTTTTGGCCGGAGACGCACGCGGCCATCGAGGCGGCCGAGGCCGCTGGAAAGATCCTTCTCCGCCACTTCGGCCGGGTGCGCGCCGTCCGCCTCAAAGGGATCAAGGACCCGGTCACCGCGGCCGACGTGGCTTCACAGCGCTGCATCAAGCAATTGCTTCATCGGCGCTTCCCCGGGATCGGATTTCTCGGCGAGGAAGGCGACGCGACATTCGGCCCTAACGGCCGCTGGATCGTGGATCCGCTGGACGGCACGCTCGCGTTCATTAGCGGCCTGCCGTTCTTCGCTGTTTCCATCGCGCTCGAGCGCCATCACCGCATCGAGTCGGGCGTCATCCTCCTTCCCCGCCTCGGGGAAGTGTTCGTGGCGGAGCGAGGACGGGGCGCGTGGCTGAACGGCCGCCGCGTTCGCGTGTCGAAGAATGGCAGGCTCATCAACTGCGTTGTGTCCCTCTGGCACGACGACACGGTTTGGGGGGATTCCCAACTGCGTGAGCGGATAGCGGCGCTGGCGCTCAAGGTCCGGAATGTTCGCATTTTCGGCGCCTGCTTTTCCCTAGCCTACGTGGCCGCGGGCCGGCTGGACGCCTATTGGGAGCAGAGCGCCTGCTCCTGGGACGTGGCGGCGGGCGCCCTCTTGGTCACCGAGGCCGGGGGCCGCGTCACCGACGGGGCGGGTCGGCCATTTGACATCGAGCAACCCACCATCTTAGCCAGCAATGGCCGCATTCATCGTCACCTGGTCATGGCCCTGAACGGTCGGCCCGCCAGGGCAGCATCTCGGAGGTCCTGATGCCTACCACATCTCCCATCACGATCGGCGTCGGGGTATTAGGCTATACCGGCGTGGCCAAAGCTCACCTCAACGCCCTCAAGAAACTCCCGTACATCTTCTGGCCTTCTCCGGTCCGCTTTCGCCTCCTCGGGATCGGCGGGCGGACGCACGCGGCCGTGGAGGATGCGGCGCGCCGCTACGGGTTCGAGTACGCGACCGCGGAGTGGCGCCGTCTCGTGGACGATCCGCGGGTAGGACTTTTCATCAATTGTGCCCCCAACGACGCTCACGCGGAGCCGTGCCTGGCAGCGGCGGCCCAGGGCAAACACCTCCTGTGCGAGAAGCCCCTGGCGCGAGACGCCCGCGAGGCCCGGCGAATGTGGGAGGGGGTGCGTCGCGGCCGGATTCGGCACCAGGTGGGCTTCAACTACCGGTTCGTCCCCGCCGTCCGGCTGGCCCGGGAGATGATTCAGGCCGGCGACCTGGGCGACATCATCCATTTTCGGACGCGCTACACCGACGACAGCCTGGCCGATCCGGCCACGCCCCACGCCTGGCGCCAGGAAAAGCGCAGGGCGGGCAGCGGCGCTGTGGGCGACATCGCGTCCCACGTCCTGGACCTCGCGCGATTCCTGGTGGGCGAGCTGAAGGGAGTGGCTGGCCTCTCGCGGATCGTCGTCCCCCGACGTCCCGTGGCGTTGGGCTCCCGGCAAACCAAGGTGGTGGACGTCGAGGACCTGTACGAGGGCGTCCTGGAGTTTGCCAACGGGGCCATGGGGACGCTGGAAGTCTCGACGTTCTGCCTAGGGCGGAAGAACTACCTGACCTTCGAGGTGAATGGGACGCGGGGAAGCCTCTGCTTCAACCTGGAGCGCCTGAACGAGCTAGAGGTGTTCCGGGCGGAACCCAAGGGCCGGCGCGACCGGGGTTTCAAGACCGTCCTGGTCACGGACGGCGATCATCCCTACGGCGGCAAGTGGTGGCCGCCGGGACACATCATCGGGTGGGAGCACGCGTTCGTCCATCAGCTTCACCATCTGGTCAGGACGATCGTCGGGCAGGACGCGGTCGCACCACTGGCCGCCGACTTTCACGACGGGTACATGAACGCCGTCCTCTGTGACGCGCTGTTGCAGGCCGCCAAAGTCAGACGCTACGTCCCGCTGAAGTCTCCCCATCGGTGAGCGCGGCGATCAGGGAGGAAAGGCAGTCCTCTGCCGAGATTTGCAGAGGAGGATGGAGTTGAGGGATAATACATGGTATGAGTGAGGTGGCTTCGTACCTGAGGCCTTGTCGGCCTGAAGGGAGGTGATCCTGGAAGAAAGCGAAGGGGCACGCGTTGCCGAAGTTCACCGCATCTGGAGTGTTTCTTCTGGGAGAGAAGGGAGTACACGATGAAGACCCGCATATTGATAACGACGCTGCTCGTGATCCCCGGCCTGGTATTCATTCCCCTGGCGATGCCCGGTCCCGCGCAGGCGGGGGCTCCAACCGAGCTGGTCATGGCCGATAGCCAGTCGGGAGCGAACTTCCAGGCGTACTGGCAGAAGTACGTGATCCCGGCGGTCAAGCAGTCCCTGGGCGTGAACCTCAAGTACCTCGTGAGCAGCGACCCCGAGCAGATCCAGAAGGCCAAGGCGTGGAAGCCGGGCCAGGGTGACGTCCACCTCCTCTTTGCCAAGTCCATCGCGACCTGGGTCACCTCTGGCGTTCCTCTGGAAACGATCACCACGGCGAACGTGCCGAACCTGGCCAAGATCGACCCCCGGTACCTCAAGAGCGATGAGGGCGTGGACCTGCAGGGGAAAGGCGCGCTCTACTGGCGGACCTCCTACGCCCTCATCTACAACAGCCAGTACATCAAGAACCCGCCCAAGTCCTGGAAGGAGTTCTACGACCGCCGGGCGGAGTTCAAGGGGCACATCGGCCTGATCCGGCCCGACGCCAAGTCGAGCGCCGCTTGGCGGCAGCGGCTCACCTTCCTGCACGCGTTCCTCAAGGAAAAGATGGCCATGCCCATGGCGCAGTTGGAGAAAGATCCCGCCTTTCAGGACGCGTGGAACAAGCTGAAGGACTTCACCACGTACGCCAAGCTGCCCCTGCCGGCCGAGCCGCCGAACCTCTTCGAAGACTTCAACTCCGGCGAGACCTGGCTCGCCCTGTACGCCCAGGACTACTCCCTGTGGTCCGCGCGCCAGGGAACCATGCCCCCCACCATCAAGGCCGTGTATCCGGAAGAGGGGGCCGATGAGATCGGCACGGGCTACCTGGCCGTTCCCGCGAACATCCCTCCGGAGTACAAGGAGGTAGCGCTCAAGGTCGTCAACTACCTGCTCTCCGACGACCAGCAGATCCGGCTGTTCACCACCATGTGGCAGTATCCCGCGACCGAGATCGCCGACCAGGCTCCGCCCATCGTTTGGGAGATGGTTCCCAAGCTGGACGCCCTGACCAAGTCCGCGATCCCTCGGGAGCGCATCCGGAAGGACGTCATTGACTACATCAAGGGTCACGCCAAGGAGCTGATCCCGTAGGCGTGCTTTCTCCCTCTCCCGGGCACCCCCTGGGTGGGGAGAGGGTTGGGGTGAGGGTCATTCCAGGGCCACGGTTCGCCCCCTCACCCTAGCCCTCTCCCACACGGGGCATAAGCGCTAACTTTGA
>CAZXXV010000485.1:0-3505 GCA_964644725.1 uncultured bacterium | reverse complement strand
TACCGCGCCCTGCACGAATAATAGGTCATGTCGCCGGGGCCGTCAACCTGAACTCGAACATCTCACCGTCAAGACGCCAAGGGCCTGCCCTGCCCGCCAATCCTGATCCGAGATTCAGCCGATTATGCTCGGCCTGGCCCCTCAGGGTTTCCCACTCTATGGCCCAGAAGAGTGGGAGTCTCTTGACGACTTGGCGGTTCCATCACACATGGTTGCGGAGCATCAGCTCCTTGGGATGCGGGTTCAGGTAGATCTGGTCCTGCAGATAGGGCACGTTGACCCGCGTGAGGTGGTGCTTGAGCAGCGTGAGGGGCACTACCAGCGGGACGAGGCCCCCATAGTAGTCATTGATGACGGCCAGCAGCTCGGCCTTGTCCCTGGCATCCAGGTCGCGCTTGAGGTACCCGAGGATGTGCTGCATGACGTTGGTGTGTTTCTTGGCCGTGGCCTTGACCGTGAGGCCCGCCATGAAGAGCTCACCGTACCGGCCCTCGAGCTCCTTCGGGGACAGCGCCTTGGCATTGGCCACCAGCCGCCCCAGCTCCGTGTAGTGTTTGGGACTGCGGGCCAGCAGCAAGAGCTTGTGAGCGGTGTGGAAGGCCACCAGCTTCCCTCGGGTGAGTCCACCGGCGACCAGGTCCCGCCAGCGGCGATAGCAGAAGATGCGTTCGACGAAATTCTCTCGTAAGGGCAAGTCGTGCAACCGCCCTTCCTCTTCGACGGGCAATAGCGGGAACCGGGCCATCAGCGCACGCGCGAAGATGCCCACCCCGTGCTTGCTCGGGATCCCGGATGGTCGGTACACCCGCACCCGCTCCATCCCGCAGCTCGGCGAGTCGTTCTTGAGGATGTACCCTGAGAGGTTGGCCTTCGCCAGCCTGTCCAGGCGCGAGGTGGCCCAGGCTCGCATCAGCTCCGTCTGGTCTTCTCCCTTCTTTGCGAAGACCAGGCGAGGTGCCTCGGGATCGCCCACCAGGCGTAGGGTCTCCCGGGGCGTCCCCAGGCCCATCTCCACCTCCGGGCAGACCGGGACCCACTCGAAGAACTTCCCCAGGGTGTCCGTGATGTAGCGGTCCCGCTTGTGTCCTCCGTCGAACCGCACCTCTTGTCCGAGGAGACACGCGCTGATCCCGACGCGGATGGGCGCGGTGCTCTGGCGGGGCGACTCGGGGCGGGAACTCATGTGTGACAACCTCCTGCACGGATGATGATGACCGGCAAGCGGTCCTTGGCTTCTCGGCTGGTCACGCGTTCAACCTCCAGATCGCAAGGTTGAGGATGGCTGCGAAGCCCACCCAGGCGAAGTACGGAACGAAGAGCAATGCTGCCGCCCTGGAGATCCTGCCAAAGGTCAAAGTTGTCGCTCCGATGGCGACCCAGAAAAGCAGGATCTCCGCAAAGGCTGCCCCCGGCAGGCGCAGGGCGAAAAACAGGCCGGACCAGGCGACGTTCAAGGCGAGCTGTACCGCGAAGAGGATGAGCGCCAGGCGCACCTCGTCACCCCCTCGGCGCCAGACGAGCCACGCCGCAACAGCCATCATCGCGTAGAGAGTCGACCAAACGGGGCCAAACACCCAGTTGGGGGGCGTCCACCGCGGCTTGGCTAGCCCCGCATACCACCCGTTGATCGACGGCGTGGTGAGCAGCGAGCCGATCCCGGCGGCCGCGAAACAGATCGCCGGACAAATCGCAAGGGCCAGAATCTGCTGACCCATGCTTTTCTCCCTATCTCGCATGAAGATCATGTCGTGTCTCATGGCACGCGGCTCGCTGCTCTTCGCTCATGGCTGATGGCTCATGTCTCATAGCTCATGGTTGATCGTCGCGGCTCTTGTCTCGTGGCGCCTCCGGTCTTCCCTTCGGATCGGATCACCAGGCCCGGCACGCCCCGGCACTCCACGGAATAGCCCCCGTCCCGCAGCCTCCCAGCGGGTCCGGGGCGACTCCAGGCCAAGAGTGAATCACTCGGGCCTGGCCTCTTTTACTTCAAGAGCTTCGCGTAGGTCCCCTCGTCAAAGCCGACGACCAGCGTCCGACCCTTGCGCAGGGTCGGGGCCCGGAGGTTGCCCGTCGGGCCCAGGAGAAGACCCTTGAGCGTTGCCGGATCCGGCTTGTCCTTCTTGAGGTCCAGGTGGACCACCTGCTTCCCCTTGCTGGCGTAGATCTCGTCCACCTCACGAACCAGGGCCATGGCCTCTTTCTCTTTGAGGGTCGTCTTCTTGGCATCCACCTGCGATGCGGTCTCGACTTTGTGCTTCGCAAGGAACCCTTGCGTCTTGGCGCAGGTCTTTCACCCGGGACGATGATAACTCCAATCAACGCGTGCCATGGGCTCCTCCTTTCCTTGTCCGCGCGGGCCTCCCCGGGGCCTCCACCCGGAGGTCCGGTCGCTCCGCCTCTTCGCACCATCGGTTGACGCGATCCACGTAGGCCGCGACGTCGGTCTTGGCTTCCATACCTGCCAGCGACATGTAGCGCACCTTGCCGAAGACCGGCCGTTCGAACCACGGGCGATCATGCTTGCCGAAGCACCAGAGGATGTTCGAGTACGTGTTTGGGTTCCGCCCATCCAATGCATACTTCTCGTGCAACCGAGTCATCGTCTCTTGTGCCTCGGCGGGCGTTCGGCTCCACTCGATGATCTTCTTTCCCCAGTACATCCGGTGATACCCGAACATCGCGCCCGTGGTCAGGAGTTCGGCCTGAATCGCATTCCAGAGGTAATCATGCGTCCAGGCCGCCTCAAACTCCTCGGGGGTGTACAGATGCGGCCGAGGGTCCTTGCTGTGGGCCTGGAGCGTGGCCTGGGCCCAAGCGGGGAGCGCGGTCAGGGAGCGGTGATTGGGGTTGAAGCGACAGAAGTTCTAGGCCAGCTCCCTCCGGACGATCAGCTCCTCGAGAAACGCATCCCGATCCGCAACGGGAGCACGAATAGCATTGCGCACCGCCAGCGCAATCTCCTACACGGCAATCTGGCCGAAGTGCAGATAGGCGCTCAGACGGGAGGTGCTCTCTCCGCCCGGCTGGTTCCGCGCCCTTCCGTAGGTCTTCAGCGGCCCGGCGACGAACCGGCCCAGACGCGCTCGAGCTTCCCGGTATCCTCCGTGATAGACTAAAGAGGGTCGAACGCCGTGGTCAATGGCACATCCTGCGATCGACGACGCGATGGTCTCCGGAGTCACCCTGGTCTCCGGAACATCGAGGGGGAGGGCGAGGGAATCCCGCCTCGGGGACAGCTCCGGAACGGGGTGCAAGTGCTCCGGAAGCAGCCGGCGGATCTTCGGGCGTAGCGTGTAGGCCCCGTACTGCTCGCCGGGTATCGCCGCCAGGGGAACGATTCCGTTGCTGTCCACAGCCCACATGGCCACGTCTACCCTGCCTGCCACGCGCTTCATCATCTCGGGGAGAATGAAGCCTGGGAAGTCGTCGCTGACGATGAGCGCCGCGCGTCGGGCCAGCCGGTACAGGACATCGTTCGGATCCTCGGCGCGCTGTCGTAGGTAGA
>CAZXXV010000484.1:0-3512 GCA_964644725.1 uncultured bacterium | reverse complement strand
CCTCCGAGGGGGAGGGAGTGGGAGGGGGTCTGTAAAATCTGCGTAATCTGCGGATCGAGTGTGTCCTGGAGCTTTTCATGACACTGGTATGGCCGACGTGGCGCGCTGTTCGGGTGTGGGAGCGGAACCTGGCGGTCTTCCGGAAATACTCGCTGCCCAGCCTGGTCGGCCCGAGCACCGGGGAGCCTCTCCTCTATCTCCTCGGCCTGGGATTCGGTCTCGGGACCCTGGTGGGCATGGTCGGCGGCCAGCGGTACGTGGAGTTCGTGGCCCCCGGCATGGTCATGTCCTCGGCGATGTTCGCCGCGGCGTACGAGTGTACCTACGGCGCGTACGTTCGCATGATCCACCAGAAAACGTATGAGGCCATCATCACCACCCCGCTGAGCCTCGAGGATGTGGTGGCAGGCGATATCCTTTGGGGGGCCAGCAAGGCGACCTTCAACGGAACGGTGATGCTGCTGGTGGTCGTCCTCTTCGGTCTGGCTCGATCTCCCTGGACCCTGGCGGTTCCCGTCGTCATCGCCCTGCTGGCTCTGCTGTTTGCCTCGCTGTCCCTGGTGGTCGCGGCGCTGGCGAAGAGCTTCGAGTTCTTCAACTACTACCTGACCCTGGTGGTGACCCCCATGTTTCTCTTCTGTGGGGTCTTCTTCCCGCTGGAATCCCTGCCGCCCTGGGCCCAGGCATTGGCCAAGTTCCTCCCGCTGACGTACGCCGTGCGGGCCACCCGTGCCCTCATGCAGGGCCAGCTGGGCCCGGAGGCGCTCCTCCCGCTGGTGTGGCTGGTCCCTGGCATCATTGTGGCCTTCCTGCTCGCCGCCCGCCTGGTCCGCCGCCGCCTGATCCACTAATCCCGGCAGCCGTCGCTTGACAGGGAAGCCCTGAGTGAGCTATGCAATGCCCTCGTGGCTGCACCAGCCGGCGGTCACACCATGCAGGGGGTAGGTCGCCCGAGATCGGGCGGAAAGGAGGAACCGATGTTCTGTTACCTGGGGTACGTGGTCCTATTCGTGGAAGACCTCGAGCGAACGCTGGCCTTTTACGTGGACAAGGTGGGCCTGCCCGTGCGCTTCCGAGCCGAGGGGTACGTGGAATTGGCCGTGGAGGGATCGAGATTCGCCCTGCTGGCCCGGTCACGGGTATCCGAGCTGACGGGGGACGCGCATACGGCTCGGCCCGCGGCCGGGGCCCACGAGGGCTCTGTCACGCTGCTGGTCGAGGACGTGGACCGCGTCCATCGCGAGCTGACCGGGCGCGGCGTGACGTTCCTCGGTGGCCCAGAAAACCGCCCGTGGGGGCAGCGGGCAGCCAACTTCCAGGACCCGGAGGGGCACCTGATCGAGATCGCCACCAACCTGCCGCGGCCGATGCGCACCGCCTAGCAGTCACGGGAGCGTGGAGCAGCATCACGGACTTCGCAGAGGGTGCAGCCTCCTGCGGAGGCATCCCGACCGGAAACTCCGCGCAATCCGCGGAATCTGCGCCCCCGCCGGGGCGTGGCGTCAACACCGTCTGGCCATGGAGAGCGTTCGATGAAGATCCTACGCGCCGAAATGCTCCAGGGATTGCTGGCCCGTGCCTTCGAACGCATGGGGACTCGACCAGAGGACGCTGCACAGGTCGCGGCCTCGTTGGTGCGAGCGAGTCTCTGCGGGTACGACTCGCATGGCGTGTTCCGCCTGGTGCAGTACCATGAGACGTGGAAGGCGGGCCTGCTGCAGCCGGCCGCCCGTCCCGTCATCGTCAAGGAAGCGGCCTTTGCCGCCAAGGTGGACGGTCGCCATGCCTTCGGCCAGGTGACTGCCCGCTTCGCCACGGACGTGGCGGTCCAGAAGGCGAAGAGTAGCGGCGTCGGCGTCGTGACCGTGACGGCGTGCAACGACGTGGGCCGGCTGGCGGATTATGCCGAGGCCATCAAGGAGGCCGGTCTGATCGGGCTCGTCATGGTGAATGATTGCGGGGCCGGTCAGTGTGTGGTCCCCTCGGGGGGCATGGAGCCGCGGCTTTCCACGAACCCCATCGCCGTAGCGATTCCGGGCCAGACGGGGCCGGGGATCCTCTTCGATTTCGCGACGAGCGCTGTTGCCTACGGGAAGGTCCGGCAGCTCTTCCTGCGCGGGGAGGCGGCGCCGCTGGGCTGGCTCATCGATGCCGTGGGCAAGCAGACGACCGACTCAGCCTGTCTGTTCACCGAGCCCAAGGGGGCCCTGCTCCCCGCGGGAGGACACAAAGGCTACGCGCTGGCTCTCGCGGTCGAAGTTCTGTCCGGCATCCTGTCCAGCGCAGGGTTTGCCAACCCCCACGGGGGGCCCGAAGGGCTGAACGGTGTGTTCATTCTGGCCTTGGATGTGACCTGGTTTCTGCCGCCCGAGGAGTTCCGCTCCAAGGTGGATCAGTTGACCGCGTACGTGAAGAGCTCGAAGCCTCTTCCGGGAGGAACACCGGTGCAGATTCCTGGCGAGCCAGATCGGGAGGAAGCCACCCGCCGGGCCCGGGAAGGCATCCCGCTGAGCGAACAGGCCTGGGCCAAGGTGGTGGCGGTCCTGTCGGATGTCGGCCTCGCGGATACCTTGCCGCAATGATCGCGGAAGATACAGGTGAGGCTCTCAGGGGGGACTCGTTTCAGAGCGGTGATACGACGTGACGTCTCGTCGCAGAAAGCCTGAGTCCGCCCTGATATGGAGAAACAGCCCGCCCTCCTTCGACAGGGCTAGCCGCTTGGGTCGGCTAACGGGGTGAATGAGCCGCGCTGAAAAGGCCGCGCCCGCCGCGGCCTTTTCAGCGTCGGGCTCGATTCACTGGTTTGACGATCTACTTATCCAGTCGTCTTGGCAAGCGGGCATGGATGCTTCGCTCCGATGAGGCCGTCGATGGAGAGATCTTCATCAAGGTCCGGCCAGTGAATGCCGTACCCGGCCGGGGAGACCTCGAAGTTCTCTCGCTGCTCCTGGGTGGCTTTCGCAAGCCGGTCCGACTCCTTTGTTATGTCAATCCTGTACCCTTTGCCATCAACGCGCAGCAGCATCGTCGTCCCCGAAAACGCGACCCTCTGGACATCGTGCGCCTTATCCATTCTTCGGCTCCTGGAACTTGCGCCACTCTGAGACGATGTAGTCAAAATGCTCGAAGATGATCCGTCGCACCGTTCTCTTGTCAGCAGGGCTCATATTGTAAGCGTGCGCTTCGATCGCTTCGAAGGCATCGACATCGAGCCAGTGGGTTAATGGGGACCACTTCACCATGGGACCGGAGGACGCGGCAGAAGCCGCGAGCCTGTGGGGAGTGAAGACCGTCATCCCGATGCATTACGGGACGTTTCCCGTGCTGACCGGGACGGCAGAGGCATTCAGGAAGGCGCTGAATCCCCAGATTAAGCTCCTGGCGCCCGCGCCGGGGGACACCATCGAGTTCTGATCTGGTCGTGGTCTCCCGACCCCGACCAAGACCGTGGCGCTTGCCCACACTCGGACGGGAGGGCATCATGAACGGAGGGTCTCTGAAGCGGCTCCTAG
>CAZXXV010000483.1:0-3515 GCA_964644725.1 uncultured bacterium | reverse complement strand
CTGGTCGGGGCGAGAGGATTTGAACCTCCGACTCCCTGCTCCCAAAGCAGGTGCGCTACCGGGCTGCGCCACGCCCCGATACCATCTCGGCCCTTCGGCCCTCGCCCTGACCAGAAATCCGATTGTGGTCGTTGCGGGACGACCCTCCCGCACCCATGCGGGATGCGCTACTCCGCCAGTCCGCAGGACTCCGGACTCCTTCGGAGAGGCGGACGCCCCACCCCGAGACGTCGCCGCTTCCCCGCCCCGAGGATCCCGCCAGGAACCGGAGCCCGCGCCCCCCGTTTCCGACCTCCGTCCGCGTGGGCCTAGGCGCGACCCTCGAGGATCCCCTGGAGAATTACCCGCGCGGCTGCCATGGCCTTCGCGCGGTGGCTGAGGCGATTCTTGACCTCCGGCTCGACTTCGGCGAAGGTCTTTCCCAGGGACGGGATCTCGAAGATGGGATCGTACCCGAAGCCACGCGTCCCGCGTGGTGCCAGCGCGATCCTCCCCTCGCAGATCCCCTCGGCTAACCGGATAGAACCCCGCGGGTCGGCAATGGCGACTACACAGCGAAAGCGGGCCGTCCGCCGCTCCGGCGGGATGCCCCGCAGCATCTCCAGGACTAGCCTATTGCGATCGGCGTCTGTGGCTTGCGGACCGCCGAACCGGGCCGACCGGATACCGGGCTGGCCGCCCAGCGCGTCCACTTCCAGCCCGGAATCATCCGCCAGCGCAAGCTGTCCGGACGCCTGGGCCACCGCTTCTGCTTTCCGCCGGGCGTTCTCCTGAAACGAGTCGCCGCTCTCCGGAGGTACCTTGATCGGTCCAACCCGGTCGAGCGGCAGTAGCAGGACACCCAGGCCATGCAGCAGCTCGGCGATCTCGTTGAATTTTCCGGGGTTGCCGGTTGCGATGACGAGCGTGATTCTAGGAAGGGGGCCCAGATTTGTCAAGGGACTATTTGCCGCCTGCGAACCGCTCGGCCAACAGTTTTCGCTGCATGGCGATGAGCTCTCGGATCCCGCTCGCGGCCAGTTGCAACATGCCATCGAGTTGGGAGCGATCGAAAGGGGTTTCCTCGGCCGTGCCCTGCACCTCGATGAACTTCCCCGCCCCGGTCATCACGACGTTCATGTCCACCTCGGCGATGGCATCCTCAGCATAGCACAGGTCCAGCACCACCTGTCCCTCGACGACTCCCACGCTGGTGGCGGCCACGAAGTCCTTCAGGGGGAACGTGGCGATCCGACCGTTCTGCCGCAGGGTGTGGAGCGCATCGGCCAAGGCGATGAAGGCCCCGCTGATGGCGGCCGTCCGCGTGCCCCCGTCGGCCTGGATGACGTCGCAGTCGATCCAGATGGTCCGCTCTCCCAAGGCCGGGAGGTCCGTGACGCCCCGGAGCGATCGGCCAACCAGACGCTGGATTTCAAACGTGCGGCCACTCGGACGGCCCGCCGACGCTTCCCGCGGAGTGCGGGTCTTGGTCGAACGGGGGAGCATGCCGTATTCCGCCGTCACCCAGCCCTGCCCGGTCTCGCGCAGGAATGGGGGGACCCTGTCCTCGACGCTGGCCGTACAGACCACCTTGGTCTCTCCCACCGTGATCAGGACCGATCCTTCCGCATGCCGAAGGAAGTCCCGGGTGATGCTGACCGGCCGCATCTCGTCCGCTCGCCGTCCATCTGGTCGCATCGGGCCTCCGATCTACTCCTGGAGTGGAGAAACCACAGGGGGATTCTCCTCCCCGGGGAAGCGCGGGCTGACGGGACGGCGAAGGTCCCAGCGCCCAGCCATGCCCGCCATCTCCTTTCCCTCGACGAGAAACTGCACGCGCTTGATCTCGCTGAAACTGGTTGTCAGGCTGGTGACGATAGCCGAGATGGCAAGCTCCGGTTGCGGGTCCGGCGCCGTGGCCACCGCCTGGATCTCCTTGTTAAAATCAAGGTAAAGGATCCCGAAGGCGTCCAGGAACACCTGGCGGACTTCAGCCGTAGCCGGTATGGGAGGCCACCCCCCGGACACACCATTGGCCAGTTCGCGAAGGACGGTCCGCACCTCCTCCGCCAGGAGGGGTCGGCGGGGAATCTCCCGTTCCAGTTCTTTGAGGGTGTCGCCCGATTCCTGCGGAAAGAACAGACGCACCCGGCGCCGTTCCACCGCTGCCGGCCGGGGAGTGGACTGCGGAGCCGGAGGGCGTGGCCGGACGCTCGGCAGGTCAATCGCGGCCGGCAAGATCTGCCACGCGATCGCCGCCGTCACCCCCAACGAGACAACCAGGAGGCCGAGCCACGGCCAGAGCCTGGCCTGGCGCGCGGCACCGGGCATGGGATCACGAGTCCGCGGCGGCGGCAGCACCGCTCCCCATCCCGACCCGCCGCTCGTAGCGGACCTTGTACTTCGCGATCCCCTCGTACAGGGCCTCAACAACGCGCTGCCGGTACGCGTCTTGTTGAAGCTTGCGCTCCTCCTTGGGGTTGGTGATGAACGCGCTCTCCACCAGGATGGCCGGCATGGCCGCCGTGGCGAGGACGTAAAACGGCCCCGATTTGACGCCGCGGTTCTCCACCTTCAGCAATGTGTCCAGCGAGCTCAAGACGAGCTCGGCCAGCTCGCTCGATTCCCGCATGTCGCGCGTCACCGCCATATCGGCCAGGGTGATCTTGAGCAGTGACGCGAGGTCCTTTCCCGCCGCACCGTTGCTCTCGATCACCAGGTTTTCGCGCTGCGCCGACGCGCGGGCGTCGCTGTCGGAAGGCTCGCGGGTGAAGTAGTAGGTCTCGAACCCGCCCGCCCCGCGCGTCCTGGCCCCGTTCATGTGAAGGCTCAGGAAGAAATCCGCCTTGGCCCGATTGGCGATGGCGGTGCGCTCTTGGAGCGGGACGAAGACATCCTCGGTCCGCGTCATGATGACCCGGATGCCGAGTCGCCCCGTGAGCAGCCGCCGCAGCCGCAACGCCAGATCCAGGACCACGTCCTTCTCCATCAGCCCAGAGGGGCCGACAGCTCCAGTATCGTGGCCTCCGTGTCCGGGATCCAAGACGATGGTCAGAACAGGCGGGCCCGCCGCCGTAGCGCCCGCCTTCCCGTTGGCCGGCGGCGGGATCGTCGGGGTCGCGACCCGCTGCCCACCGGTTGCGAGGGCATCAGGTTGTGCCGAGATCTGGCTGACCCCTGGAAGAGGTTCCGCCGCAGACGGAGTCGCTTTGGCCTCCGGGGATGAAACAGGTTGGATGGTGGGTGGAGAGGGCCCAGCTGGGAGGCTGGCGCCCTCCCGGACCGCCCGTTGGCCCGGCGCCTCCAGAGGACGGGCCAGGATATCAATCACGATCCGATCAGGATGTTTGAGCGTGAAAGTCCGGATGCCTGCATCCCGGCCCTGGCGGAAGACCCTGATTTCAGCTCCCCCCGCCTGTTGGGCTGGCTGAACGGCCCGCACGACCCCCGCCCGCAGCGTGAGTGGCTGGATACTCTTCGCCAGCACACCGCCGGGCAGCACGACCTTCAGGACGTCGTTGTCCTCCTCTTTCTCG
>CAZXXV010000482.1:0-3516 GCA_964644725.1 uncultured bacterium | reverse complement strand
TCAGCTCGGTCTGCTCCAGCGTGATCCCCTCCGGGGCGCGGACTGTCACCTCAAATTGGGACTCATCGTTCTTGGGCAGGAAGTCCTTCCCGACGAACAGGAACAGCGGGACGATGGACACGAGAGCGATGATCGCCGCCGTGACGATTATCCACCGGTGAGCCATGGCCCATCGCAGTAGCCACCCGTAGCCGTTGTCGAGGACCCGGAAGAACCGCGACTCCTTGGAGGAATGGCCGGCGATTTTCTCCACCGAGAGCCACCGGCTGGACATCATGGGGGTGAGGGTAAACGCCACGAGGAGGGAGACCATAATGGAGAAGGCCATGGTGAGGCCGAAGGAGTACATGAAGCGACCGACGATTCCCCCCATGAAGGCCAGCGGGAGAAACACGGCGACCAAGGAGAGGGTCGTGGCGAGGACGGCCAGCCCGATCTCCCGCGTGCCTTCGATGGCCGCCTCGACGGAGGAGAGGCCCTTTTCCTCCATGTGCCGGTAGATGTTCTCCAGGACCACGATGGCGTCGTCGATCACGATGCCCACGGCCAGCGTCAGCGCCAAGAGCGTCAACATGTTCATCGTGAACCCCATGGCATACATGAGGGCGAACGTGCTCACGATGGAGGCGGGGATGGCAATTGCGGCGATCAGAGTCGAGCGCCAGTTCCGCAGGAAGAACAGCACCACGAGGGCTGCGAGAATGGCCCCGACCACGAGGTGCTCCTGGACGGTCTTGATGGAATCCTTGATATAATCCGACTGGTCCCGCACGATCTCCATGGCGTAGCCGGCGGGGAGCCGCGGCTTCACAGCCTCGACCCGCGCGCGGACACTGTCGACAACGGCCACGGTATTGGTGCCGGACTGGCGCCGGATCGCCAGGACGATCGTCGCCTTCCCGTCCACGTTGCCGGCAGTCTCGGCCTCCTCGGTCCCGTCCTCGACCCGAGCCACGTGGCCGAGCGTGATCTGGGCACCCGACTTGGTGGCCACCACAACCCCGTCGAACTCGGGCACCGAATTGACTCGCCCCCGCATCCGGACGGTCAGTTCGCGGACGCCCTGGCCCAGGTTCCCCCCAGGGAGCTGGAGGTTCTGGTTGGCCACCGCGCGAGTGACCTCCGCCGCGGTGAGGTTGTAGGCCCGCAGGCGCGCCGGATCCAACCACAGGTTGATCTGCCGCAGCCGGCTTCCCACCAGGGTGACCTGGCCCACGCCCGAGAGGGACTCGATCTCACGCCGGAGGGTCTTGTCAGCGAACTCGCTGATGTCCCGGATGGGCCGGTTGGCGGAGACCGACACGTACAGCACGGGCGCCGCATCCGGGTCCAGCTTCTCCACCACGGGCTGATCAATGTCCTGGGGGAGGTCGGGCAGGATCTGGTTGACCTTGTCCCGCACCTCCTGCGCCGCCACGTCCGCGTTCTTCTCAAGGCTGAACTGGATGAACACCTGGGACACGCCCTCCGTCGAGACCGAGCGCAGCTCCTCGATGCCCGCAATGGTGTTCACCGCCCGTTCGATCTTGTCGGTGATCTCGGTCTCGATCTCCTCCGGAGCGGCCCCGGTCTGCCGGGTTGTCACGGTGATCATGGGAAAGTCGATCTTCGGGAAGCGGTCCAGGCCCAGCTTGAAGTAGGAGAAGATCCCCACCACCACCAGGGAGAGCACGAGCACGGAGGCGAACACCGGGCGCCGGACGGAGATTTCTGCTAGCCACTGCATGGTTTTCGCGCCTCCTACTTCGACTCGGCGATCAGGGCGCCGTCCGAGAGATCCGGCGTCACCTTGCGGACGACTCGCTCGCCCGCTGAAACGCCGCGGACCACTTCGATGGAATCGCCGACCTCCCGCCCTACCTGCACGAACCGAAGCTCGGCCCGGTCACCCTTTGCCACGTAGAGTTTCGCGACGCCGGCATCCACCCGCACGGCCGACACCGGGACCAGGACGCTGGGGCGCCTCGCCGGCAGCTCGATGCGCGCGGTGGCGAACAGGCCCGGCTGGAGCATGCTGTTGCCATTGGGCACTAGCGCCTCCACGACCAGGGCCCGGGAGTCGGTCCGGAGCGCGGGGCCGACGTAGGCGATGGTCCCTTCGAAGCGGCGGTCCGGATAGCTCTGGACGGTAAAGGACACCCGCTGGCCCTTCTTGATCGCGGCCACCGCCGCCTCTGGGATGGTGAGCTCCACACGGAGGGGATCGACCCGGACCAGGGTCAGCAGCTTATCCCCTTTCTTGGCGTAGCTCCCGACGTCCACGTACTTCTCGGCCACCAGGCCGTCGAAGGGGGCCCGGATTACGGTGTCTTGCAGCGCCTTCCGTGCCATGGCCACGCGGGCCCGCTGCGCCTGGAGCAACTGGTACAGGTTCCGCACCTGGTTCAGGGTCGTCTCGTGCTGTGCCTTCGCGCTGAGGTAATCGGCCCGCTTGAAGTCGTGCTCGGAGCGCGAGACCGCCCCCTCGCCAACCAACTGGGCAAACCGCTTGTAGTCCGCTTCTGCTCGGTCCAGGGCTGCGCGGGCCTGCATGACGTCCGGGGTGGTGAGCGGATCGAAGGGCTGATCGGGCTTCAGCCCCAAACGCTCGCGGGTCTGCGCTTCGGTGGCCTCGGCCTCGCGCAGATAGTTCGTGGCATCCTGGTCGTCCAGGCGCGCCACCACGGCGCCCTCTTTGACCGTGGTGCCACGCTCGACCAGAACCTGGACGATTTTCCCGTCGATCTCGGAGGCGATGTCGGTCTTCGCGTCCGCCATCAGTGTACCGGTCACATCCAGTCCCTCCGGCAGCATGCGCTCCTGAGCCGGCACCGTCGAGACGATCGCGGGCTTCGGGGCCGGTTGAGCCTGGGCGGGCGGATTCACCTCGGTGTTGCCGCAACCCGCCAGCGCCAAGAGGAGGATCGGCGCCAGGCCGTGCAGGGTCCACCACGTGTTGTCGCGGTTCAGTTGCCGGATCATCAGCGTTGCTCCTCATGTACCGGCTCGACCGAGATGTGGAGTCGGCAGATTCGATCGTCGAGACGCGCGCTCAGAGCAGCCAGGGCCGATCGGGGAATGTGGGAGAGGGCGTCCACTTCCTCCGGGGTGAGGTCGAGCCCCGCCTGGAGGCTGGCGGCTCTTGGATCCCGAAAAAAGGCGTCGCGGAAGCCCTCATCCGTGACCAGCTTTCCGACGGTCCTCTCCACGACGCGTTGACTCATGGTTTCACTCCTGATTGAACTTGTCCGGGCAAGAGTAAAGCAATGCGCGGGCCAATTCCACAGAATGTCACAACGCGTTGGAAATACAGGGCTGGAAAGATTTCTTTCAGTCTGCGAACACGGATGGCTGCCTATCCGTCTGCAGATGTCTGGCGAATTATCGACAATCTGCGGAAAAATCTACAGGCGGGTCAGCCGTCGAGGACAAAACGCTTCATGCGGGTATAAAGCTGGGAGCGGGTGATGCCGAGGACTTTAGCGGCCTTCGATTTGTTCCCCTTGGCTTTGCTGAGGGCATCGAGGACGAGGCGCT
>CAZXXV010000481.1:0-3537 GCA_964644725.1 uncultured bacterium | reverse complement strand
TTTCAGGGGGGTATCCCCGGCAATATACCACGCTCGGCTGCCTCGTCGAATCCCAGGCCTGTAACGCATTCATTCATTCCCATTATCCAGCACGACAGGCGCCTGCGCGATAGGTGTCACCTGGCCCGCCCAGGGACGCCGCCGTGCGGGAGGAAGGCACAACGGCAGAGAAGGCGAATGGCCCAACAGGCATGGTTCCCGAGCAGAAGTGTCGCTCGGGAGGTCTCCCTGGTTGGGCAGGATGAGGATAGGCCATGTCCATCGAGACAACGATCGAGCAGGCAGAGTTCAGCCTCGCCGCCCCCCCCACTGCGGACAGCACCCTGGCGGGATGGTTTCGCCCGGGATGGGTACTAGGGAGGCTTGTCCTGACGGGTCTGCTGCTGACATACCTGGTGGGTTGGGTACACGACTTCCAGCGGATCCGCCGACTTGAGGCCGAGCCGACGCCACCTTCGAAGGTGATTACCAAGAATGAGGCATGGCAGCGGATCTATTCCCGCCCCGCACGGTGGGTCGCGCGACCACCCGCCGCCCCGGTTCCGAGAACACCCTGACGCCGGGGGGGTCGGCCCTCTTCGGGAGCCCAGCCGCGCATTCCTCCTCCCGGTAGCCACCCGGACTACAGGCTGTCCTGGTCCACCGTCACCTTCGCCGTCCGGCGCAACTCCAGGAGCCAGTCGGCGAAGACCGCCGCACGTTTCTGGAAGAGGAGTTGGGTGCGGAAGGCTTCCTTGTCCTTTTCGTACTCCGCCTCCGGCGGGTCCTGCTGGCTCACCAGGTGGATGAGGTAGGACGCCTTCTGGCCCGTGACGAGTGGGCTGGTTTCCCCCGGCTTCAGGAGGCTGACGCCCTGCCGAAAAGCCTCCGGGTCCGGAATCTCCTTGGGGAGGGCATCGAGCGGGAACGGGCTGAACGACTTCACGCTGACGTTCGCCTCCCGGCTGGCCGCAGCCAGGGATTTGCCTTGCCCCATACTCACGGTGATCGCGTCGGCGAGCTTCTTCCCTTCCTCCCCGGCTGGAAGCTGGACAACCTCCACGGTGACCTGGCGGTGGATCTGCCGGAACGCCTCCTTGGCCTCGGCCTCCGACAGCTTCGCCGCCCCCCGGATCAGGGCCTCCACCTTCCGTTCCGTCATCGATCGGCGTAGGTCGGCCTCGAACCGTTCCGGCGTCAGGCGGTTGGCCCGCAGGACGTCGAGGTAGCGCTGCCGGCTGAAGGCGTCTTTCCCTGCAAAGGCAGGTATCCGTCGGATCTCCTCTGCCAACTCTTCCGCCCTCACTCCGATCCCTGTCCGCTCCGCATACTGCAGGACCAGGACCCGGCGGATGAGCTGCTCCACCACCTGCCGCTTCAGGCCCAGGGACTCCAGCATCTTCTGGTCGAACTGGTCACCGAACAGTTGTTTGTACACCTCGATCTGCTGTCGAAGCGCCTGCTGGTAGTCATCCAGCGAGATCTCGGTTCCGGACACCGTGGCCACCACGCCCCGCCGACCCAAATCCCCGGGCGTGGATTTGACTCCCCACACCACGAAGATGGTCCCGATGAAGGCGAAGACGACCAGCAGCATGACGCCCTTGATGAAGTACGCACTGCCTTCCCGCATCCGTTTGAGCATGCCAGTATCCCTTGTACTCGACGAGGTCCAGTCGCCACGATAACGCATCGAGCGCGCTCTTGGCAAGGCCTTTTCCGGGGCCGGGAATCGCAAAACTCCTTGTTTTTTCTCAAGCGGTATGTTAAAGACTCTGACCGTTGGCAGTCTGTCGCGGATTTTGCGACCGCCTCGCTTCTTCGGCCAGAAAGGAGATACGATGCTCTTCGATTGGCTGTTCGGGATGTTCTCCAATGACCTCGCCATTGACCTGGGCACGGCCAACACCCTCATATACGTCAAGGGCAAGGGGATCATCCTCAGCGAGCCGTCGGTCGTCGCCATCAAGCGAGGCACCAACCAGGTGCTCAAAGTCGGGAAAGAGGCCAAGGAGATGCTGGGGCGCACTCCCGGGAGCATCGTGGCCATTCGCCCGCTGAAGGACGGGGTCATCGCCGACTTCGACGTGACCGAGCAGATGATCCGCGCCTTCATCGTGAAGATCCACAACCGCAAGACGCTGGTCCGCCCCCGCATCATCATCGGCATCCCCTCGGGGATCACCCAGGTGGAGAAGCGCGCCATCCGCGATGCCGCGGAGCAGGCGGGCGCCCGCGAGGTGTACCTGATCGAGGAGCCCATGGCCGCCGCCATCGGCGCCGGCCTGCCCGTGCAGGAGCCCAGCGGCAGCATGATCGTGGATATCGGCGGGGGCACCACCGAGGTGGCGGTGATCTCCTTGTCCGGCATCGTCTACAGCCAGTCCGCCCGCATCGCCGGCGACGAGATGGACGAGGCCATCACCCAGTACCTGAAGCGGAAGTACAATCTCCTGGTCGGCGAGCGCACGTCGGAGAACATCAAGATCCAGATCGGCTCCGCCTACCCCTTCGACGAGCCCCGCAAGATAGACATCAGGGGGCGCGACCTGGTGGACGGCATCCCCAAGACCCTGACCATCAACGACAGCGACATCCGCGAGGCCCTGCACGATTCCATCTACGCCATCGTGGATGCGGTGAAGACGGCACTGGAGCGGACCCCGCCCGAGCTGGCTGCCGACATCGCAGAGAAGGGCATCGTCCTGGCGGGCGGGGGCTCCCTGTTGCACGGGCTGGACACGCTGATCGCCCTGGAGACGCACCTCAAGGTCCGGGTGGCGGATGACCCGCTGTCCTGCGTCGTCCTGGGGACCGGCAAGGTCCTGGACGAACTGGACCTGCTGAAGACCGTGTGTCTGGAAAGCTAGGTGGCCGGGACCCCCGTCCGGGCCCGACCCGGACCAAGGGCCGGCGTCGCCGGGGGCGTCTCCCCGCCACGGCGAAATTTGCGGGGAACGGGTGGGCACCGGGTGTCTGGAACGCCTGAGGTGAGCCGGTTGCGACTGCGGAGGCCTCATCTGTGAGCGTGTTGCTGCGCCTCCTGGCCCGGTATCGCCGGGCCGTCATTCTTACCACCGCCCTCGTCCTGTCGTTCCTCCTCATGACGCTTCAGGTCCGCCACGAGACCGCCGTGGTGACCTTCACGCGACAGGCCCTCCTCTTCGTCGTGTCCCCCTTCATCAAGGTCACGGCCGCAACGATCCAGGGCGTCACCGAAATCTGGCGGGACTATGTCGACCTGCGCGCCCTGCGGGAAGAGAACAAGCGGCTCCAGCTCGAGACGACGACGCTGAAGCGGCGCCTTGACCAGCTCCAGGAGCAGGCCCTGGAAACCCAGCGCCTGGAGCGCCTGCTGGCCATGCGCCAGGCCTCGCAGGCGGAATTCCTCACGGCCCGCGTCGTGGGGAAGGACGCCACCAATTGGTTCAAGACGATCCTGCTGGACCGCGGAAGCGCGGATGGCATCCGTCGCAATCAGCCGGTGCTGGCCCCCGATGGGCTGGTCGGCCGCGTCGTGGATTCGCTGGGCAAGCCCGGAATAATGCCCAGCACGTT
>CAZXXV010000480.1:0-3591 GCA_964644725.1 uncultured bacterium | reverse complement strand
CAGGAATCTCGTAACGCACCGGGGGTGACGCCACTCCCGGCGAGGAAGAGGCGGGCTGGTCGAGGCAATCCGCAATCCAACGCAACAGGCGTTTCAGTTGGATCGGCTCGGGGAAGTAGATATCCACCTTGGGTCCCAGGGATCCCTCCGGCGGCTGATCCGTGCCCAGGAGGCCGATTGGGACGCCGGGCCGCAGCAGGTGGAAGAGGCGCAGGAAATCACCCGGGCACATATCTGGAAGATGTGCATGGGCGATGACGAGGTCCACCTCCCTTTCTGCGGCGAGCAGGAGGCCCGCCATCCCGCTGGTCACCCACTCCACCTGCGCCCGTTGCCCTAGGGCCAGTGCCAGCGCCTCGGCGATCCTCGGGTCAGGATCGAGGATTAGAATGCGCGGCCGACCTTCCCCGCCCCGGGTGTCGCCGTCAGATTGCGGGTGCATGCGCCACCTCCCGCTTGCTGGCGAGTCCCTGCCCGTGCAGGACCGACTCCAGGATCGCTGAAGACAGCGGCTCGACCCACCGGACACCGTACACGGCAGGTTCAGGCCCGCGCTCGGAGGGATGGCATGCCCAGATCACCTCTGCCGGAAGCCGCAGGCTGGGCATTCCCATTGGCAGCGAGATGAACAGGCGGGTGTGGGGTGGAAACTCCCATCGAACGCGCACCCTCCCCCCGCCTCGCCCGATGTTGAGGAGCGTACCGGGCACGGCAGCGAACGCCGCGCCTTCCGAGCTGGGGAAGATCTCCACGCGAACGGGGATCACCACCGGGATTCGGGAGAACTCACGGATATCTCGATCGCCTCGCTGAGGTGCCGTCGTGGGTACACCTGTTCGATACATGCTGTCCCCTCCTTATCGGTTCAGATGTGTGGAGGGCAGTGCAATGGGAGTGCCAGCAAGAATCACGAGTGCAATTGTCCCGCTAACCCCTGAAATCTCCACGGGTTAGCACGTGGGGGCTTGCGCCCTGGGATATCGGAAGACGGAAGGCGGGGTACGGTGGTGGATACGTGGAGGTATCTGACCGGATACAACGGGGGGTGATCGCCGAGAACACCTCAGGCTAATCGGAGGGATTCACCTGCCAGGAGGAGACCCACAGACGTCAGGATGTCTGTATGATGTGTGTATGAGGGGATGACGGGGCGACCGACCTGTCGCCCCGTCACCTGCAATCTCGAGAGCGATTCCAAGGCTAGCCGCCCAGGGCAGCCACGGCCTTCGAAAGGCTGGAAACCGTGAAGACGACCGCGGCCTGCCCGGTCCCAGCCGTGGTGCCATACGCGCACTTGATGTTGACCTTGGCCTGCGCCAGCTTCTGCGCCGCCTCGGCCAGCGCCCCGGGCCGATTCTCCAGAGATACGGAGATCGCTTCCTCGCGCCCGCACCGGATCTTGGCGGCCTTCAATGCGGCCTCCGCCTTGGCGGCATCGGAGACCAGGAGGCGAATCTTCCCCCGACCGGCCGTCTCCGCAGCGCAGATCCCCTCGATGTTGACCCCCGCCTTGCCCAGGGCTCCCGCCACGTTCGCCAGCACTCCCGGCTTGCTCTGTAGGTTCAGGACGATCTGCGTGACCTTTGGCATGTGTGCGCCCTCCTCTGTTGTGGGTAGCGGTGAACGCTACCTCTTCCCCTGGGACGAGATCCCCTTGCCCTGCCGGGCACCGTCATCGCCTCGGGCCGCGGTCGAGCGACCGGTACTGGATGGCCTCTGCGATGTGTTCGGGCTGAATAGCCTCCGCGGTTTCGAGGTCGGCGATGGTCCGGGCGACCTTCAGGATGCGGTCATAGGCACGTGCCGACAGGCCCAGACGCTCCATGGCCGTGTCCAGAAGGCTTCGCGCTTCCCCATCCACCTGGCAATGCTTCCGAATCTGGCGAGGGCTCATGTGGGCGTTACAGTAGACCTTGCTGCGGCGGAAGCGGTCCTGCTGGATCTGGCGGGCGCGGCGCACGCGTTCGCGGATAACGGCCGACGGCTCGCTGGACGGCTCGCCGCTGAGTTCCCGCTGCTTGAGTGGCGGGACATCGATGTGGATGTCAATCCGGTCCAGGAGCGGGCCGGAGATGCGGGCGAGGTAGCGCTGGATCTGGAGCGGCGTGCACGAGCACTCCTTTGTGGGGTCCGTGGCATACCCGCACGGGCAGGGGTTCATGGCCGCGGCCAGCATGAAGCGGGCCGGGTAGGTCAGGGAGGACACGGCCCGCGCGATGGTGACCTGGCCGTCCTCCAGGGGCTGCCGGAGGACCTCCAGGACGTGCCGCTTGAATTCGGGCAGTTCGTCCAGGAACAGCACGCCATTGTGCGCCAGGCTCACCTCTCCCGGCCGGGGGATGGTCCCGCCGCCGATGAGCCCGGCGTCCGAGATCGTGTGATGCGGCGCCCGGAAGGGCCGGGTTGCCAGGAGTGCCAGCCGGGGCGGGAGGAGCCCACAGATGGAGTGCACCTTGGTGGTCGAAATCGCCTCTTCCAGGGACAGCTTCGGCAGGATCGTGGGCAGCCGCCTGGCCAGCATGGTCTTTCCCGACCCCGGCGGCCCGATGAGCAGGATGTTGTGTCCGCCGGCCGCCGCCACCTCCAGGGCCCGCTTGGCGTGTTCCTGCCCTTTCACGTCGGTGAAATCCACGGGGTAGTCCGCCGTCTCGGCAAAGGCGGCGTCCAGGTCGACCCGGGTTGAGGGAAGCTCTTGCTCCCCATTCAGGACGGCCACGGTTTGCTGGAGGCTTTCCACCCCATAGACGGCGACGCCGTCCACCACCGCGGCCTCGGCCGCATTTTCGACCGGGACGATCACCCCTTCCAGGTTTGCGTCCTTGGCCGCGACCGCCATGGACAGGGCGCCTCGAATCGACCGTACGCCGCCGTCCAGCGAGAGCTCTCCCAGGATGACCAGCCGGCCCAGGCGGCCGGGGCGTACCAGGTCCTGGGCGGCCAGGATCCCCACGGCCGTCGGCAGGTCGAAGGCAACGCCCTCTTTCTTGATGTCGGCGGGAGCGAGATTGACGGTGATGCGCTTGGCGGGGAATTCGAAGCCGGAGTTCTTGATGGCTGCCTTGACCCGGTCGCGGCTCTCCTTCACCGCCGCGTCCGGGAGGCCGACCGTGTTGAACGTGGGCAGGCCGAGGGCGATGTCCACCTCCACGTCCACCAGGTAGGCATCCACCCCGAGGACCGCGCTGCTGAGGACCTTGGCCAGCATGGGGCCCCTCCGGCTGTGGGCGAGGGGATTCATGAGCGGAGTGGGGCGTCTGTTAGCACAAAGGCGGCAGCGGCGTCAATCGAAAAGCAGCACGGCAGAGAGAAAAAGGCCGCGAAGGGGTGGCCAAGCGCCTGCGAGGTGGGGAGCCCCTACCCCCCTCGGCAGGTGCCGGACGGGGGCAAAGTCCACTTGCGGGGCGAAAAAGGACCCGTTCGAGCGGTGGCGGCAACTCTCCGGTGGGCTCAGAGCTACGTCTCCAAGTGCGGGTCAGGGGAGCGGCGGGTGGACGTGGTGGAGTTGGCGCAGTTCGCGCAGTTGTACAGGAAAGACCTGAGTTACTTCGTCAGTTGATTGCTTCATTCATCCCCAGATACGCTACCGCTTGT
>CAZXXV010000479.1:0-3592 GCA_964644725.1 uncultured bacterium | reverse complement strand
GAGCCGGTACAGGCTCGCCGGGTTTTCCCGGAGGATCAACCGGGCGAGGTGCAGCGCTTCCTCCTCGCTGAGGTAGCCTTCCTCCACCTTCTCGGTCAGCACCCGGCTCACTACCTGCCGCGCCAGGACGCTATGCCCGTAGGCGCCCTCGGGAATGATGAAGTCGCCGCCGAAGGCGAAGATCTTGTTGGCCGGCACCGTCTCGATGGCTTCGTGCAGCATGCGGGCACCAGCCGCGGGGGAGATGATGTGCAGCCAGCACAGGTCAAGGTAGACGTTCGGGAAGTTCTTGGCCAGGGCCAGCGCCTCGCCCGTGTAGGGATAGCCGCCGTGGAACAGGTCGAACTTCGCTTCCCGGTACTCGATGAACAGGTTGACCAGGTGCATCGGATTGGAATTGGTCAGGATGTTCTCGTTGCCCTCCTGGAGGCCGGTGTGGATCTGGATGGGAAGGTCGCGCTCGATGGCCGCGCGGATGATCTCGTGGACTACGTAGTCCTGGAGCGGCCGCGCCTCTTCCCACGAGAGCCCTTCACCCAGGTGGGTCGCGATCCGGTTGAAGAGCCGCTCGGCGTCGGCCTTGGCCACCTTCTCGAAGCGGATGACGCGCCGGTACGCCAGGCCGATTTTGATGCCGACGGCCCCGTCGGCCAGGTAGCCCTGGAGCACCACCTGCATCGCTCTCAGGAGATCGTCCAGCGAGTGGATGCTCACGCCGCTGTCCGCCTCCAGGACGGCCAGTTCTTCGCGGGTGCGTGCCGCCGCGAAGTGCTCCAGTCGCACCACAGGGGCGAAGAAGGTCTTGTTGACGTCGGCTCGACCGTCGTCCTGAATACTGATGGCAATGCGGGCTTTGTCCTTGAGCACGTGTTTGTACCAGCCGGGCCGGTTCGAGGCGGCGATGGCATCGGAAAGCTGGCGGTAGCTCTGACGGCTGATGTCCGGCACGCCGAAGAGATCACGGGCGGCGATGCGCAGGCACTGGCCGTAGGCCGTGTGGCGGATGCAGTTCCAGTACGGCTCGACGGCAACCCAGCGCTCCTCCAGAGACATGTCGGTCCGAGCCGGCGCGGGGTACGGTCGGGGTCGGCGCATGCGGGCGGCGCGTTCCACCAGCACGGTGCGCATGGGCAGGCGGACGGCCTCCAGGAGGGGCGGCGGCATTCCTGCAGAGATGAGGTCACTGGACGCATAGTGGGGGAACAGGTACGAGAAATCGACGGCGGCGCGGCTCCGCTCCTCTTCGGACAAGAGATGCTCGTGGGTGTCAACCAGGGCGATGGCATTCACCGCTTCGGCGATGCGCGCAGCGAGTTCCGACACGGTTCACCTCCTGGTATGATTCCTGACCCGGATTATTCGCGAAGACGTTCGCGGATAATCCTGGGTAATGACCAAATCCCCCGCCTCGGCGGGGCCAATGGCCAAACGGGGTTCCGCTTCCTGTGGCGCCGAGTCACATTGCGGACCAGGATCGCGGCCCCATTGGGATTTGGGAATTGGTCATTGGTCATTTGATCCGGAGAATTCACAATCGCCTTCGTGAATTATCCGGGCTAATAGGGTCCTTTACCACGAAACCGGCGGAAACGCCACAGGATGGTCACTCAGGGAAGCGTTTCACCATGGGGTCGCTGTGCGGTAGGGAGTGACTCGTGGCAACTGACGGTACCCATCGTCCGTACCAGCTCCCTTCGGTCACTGATCCTGCCATCAGCCATTCTATGGTTGACGGGTCCGCGTCCTGCGGCCTATGTTCGGGGAGGGTGGCTGGCGAACGCCTTTCGCCAGTTGCGCTCGGTATGCAGGGGATGATGGGAGCGTATTATGTGATCTTCTGGCAGGGCAGGTTCCTGGTGACGGTGACCGGTCCCGATGGCACGCCGGACACCCAGGCAGCCCTGATGGTCTTTTCCCGAGCCGTTGAGACGCGGATCAAGCAACGCCGCTAAGTGCTCCATTTCGCAAATTCGATAACGTTTCCCCTCGCCGTCCTCCCCTCAACCTCACCTTCTCCCCTCAGGGGAGAAGGAAGGGATGAGGGGGCGAAGCGGAGCAGGCAAGGTGCGGAAAAATACGTGAGGGTACTTACGAAGTGAAGCACTAAGCTGGTGGGCATCGGGGCATCGGCTCAACCCGCGGACCCAGCGCCACATTATCATCTTCTCTCGGAGGAACACCATGGATTCGGAGATTGTCGAACTCGCGAAACGTTTGAAGGAGAAAACAATCTCCCGGCGGCAGGACTTCCACAAGCACGCGGAGGCCGGGTGGACGGAGTTTCGCACGGCTTCGATCGTGGCGAACACCCTGAAGGGCCTTGGATATCACGTCCTTGTCGGCGACGAGGCCGTTGACCCACGCACCATGATGGGCGTTCCTTCCAAGGTTGAGCTGGACCGCCAGGTAGAGCGCGCCCTTTCACAGGGGGCGGACAGGGGCTGGGTGGAGAAGATGCTGGGCGGCAAGACGGGTGTCGTGGGCGTGATGAATTTCGGGAGGCCCGGGCCCACCGTCGCCCTCAGGGCGGACATGGATGCGAACGACCTGGTGGAGGCCGAGGACGAGAAGCATCGCCCCTTCCGGGAGGGCTTCGCGTCGGTCAACCAGGGCGCAATGCACGCGTGCGGGCACGACGGGCACACCGCGGTTCAACTGGGGGTGGCCGAGGTGCTGGCCGCGCTGAAGGACAAGCAGGCCGGGACAATCAAGCTGATCTTTCAGCCGGCCGAAGAGGGCGTGCGGGGTGCCAAGGCCATGATGGCCCGCGGCGTAGTTGATGACGTGAAGTACATCGTTGGAATGCACCTAGGCGTGAACTTGAAGAAGGCCGGACAGGTCGCCTGCCGGACCGAGGGGTTCCTGGCGACGACAAAACTGGATGCGGTGTTCACCGGCATGCCGGCTCATGCCGGCGCTGCTCCGGAGACCGGGCGCAACGCCATCCTGGCGGCGGCGACGGCCACGTTGAACCTCCACGCCATTCCCCGCCACAGCAAGGGGGCATCCCGGATCAATGTGGGCGTCATCCAGGGCGGCACGGGCCGTAACGTCATTCCCGCCGGGGCCGTGATCAAGCTGGAGACGCGGGGCGCGACTACGGAGATCAACCACTATGTCTACGCTGAGGCGGTGCGGATCATCGAGGCAGCCGCCGCCATGCACGGGGTCACGGTGACCATCGAGGAGACGGGCAGCGCTGCCGGCTGTGAGAATGATGCGGCGCTGGTCGAGCGGATCCGGCAGGTCGTCGAACGCCAGCGGCTCTTCTCCGAGATCGTGCCGGCAGGGAACATCGGGGGGAGCGAGGACTGCACGTATTTCATGGAGCGGGTGCAGAAGAGGGGAGGGCAGGCGGCGTTTGTCATGGTCGGAACGGAGCTGGCAGCCGGCCACCACGACAGTCACTTCGATTTCAACGAGGACGCGCTGGTCCCGGCCATCGCGCTGATGAGCGGCGTGGCGGCGGAACTCTTGACGCAGGGATGAGAACCGGTGCGCTGGCCGGATGGCAGTGCACAATGGCTCGCCTCGGGGTATGGGTGTCGCAGCAAGGATGTGAGGGAGCCCTCTCGTCGTGGGGATCCTCGAC
>CAZXXV010000478.1:0-3592 GCA_964644725.1 uncultured bacterium | reverse complement strand
GGCGCCGCCCCCCAGCTTCATGCGCAAGGTGCTGTACTGGCGGGAGGTGTTCTAGATGATGCGAAGGACCCTGGCCATCCTGGCGATGCTCGTGGTCCTGCTGGGGGCAGGCCACGCGCACGCCAGGGTGGAGGAGGCGATCAAACGGAACAACGTCGGGGCGGAGTTCCTGAAGCAAGGGCGGCTGGATGAGGCCATTGCAGAGTTTCAACGGGCCGTGGAGGTGGATCCCAATTATACCGCGGCCCACTTCAACCTGGCATACACCTACGAACGCCGCGAGAGGATTGACGACGCGATCGCCCAATATCGAAAGGCGCTCCAGCTCGAGCCGGGAAACGTCTTGGGTCACAACAACCTTGGAGTCCTCTTGGACAAGAAAGGGCTGTACGACGAGGCCATCGCCGCGTTCGAGCAGGCCCTCAAGATTGACCCGTCCAACGCTACGGTGCAGGGAAACCTGGCGAACTCCAGGAAAAACAAGGCCATCGTCCAGGAGCGCGAGGCCCGGATTGCCGAGGCCCGGAAGCAGGTCGAGGCTCAACCCAAGGATCCCCGGGTGGCCTACAACCTGGCGCGGGTGTACGCCGCCCTCGACATGAAGGAGCAGGCGTTCGAGTGGTTGGGCAAGGCCCTGCAACTGGGTTTTGATGACATTCGGTTCGTGCGGGAGGACCCGGCCCTGGCGGGCCTGAAGAACGACCCGCGTTTCGCGAAGCTCTTGGAAGGCCGGTGATCCAGGAAAGGCCCAAGCCAGGATGAGAGGTGCGATTCCTACGGACGCGTAGTTTGCTGGATCATCTGTCGTTCAGAAGGACCGGGGGTGGTTTCGGCCACCCCCGATGCATTTCAGCCCGTCTCGTTTCCCGTCGGATCCTCCAACATTCGCTCTATCATCCTCGTGCAACCTCGCTGCACACCCCCGGGCAATCGGTTGCCATTCCCAGAGACACGCGCGGCCTGCTGATTGTCCCGTAACCTCGCCGGCGCGCCGTGATTGGCATTGACGGGTGGGTGGCCCGGTTGTAGGCTTTCGCGTGGCTGCCGACCGATGGCGTCGAGCTGATTCCATTGAAGGGCGAGGCAGCTTGGGCGGGTACCGTATGGCCAGCGTCCGACGACAGGGCAAAGGAAATCCCCCCTCGGGTGTGCCTCGGACTACGTTCCCGACCGAGCAGAACGAGCAGCCATCCGCCCTGGCCGGGCTTCTCCAGGAAGAACGAGAGACGGTCCGCCAGGCGTGGATGGCCGAGATGACCAGGCGGGGACTCCTCAAGAACCTCAGCCCGGAAGAGGCCGAAGCCGAGTCCGCCACCGTCTATGATGCCCTGGTGAAGTGCTTGCAGACCGGGCGGTACCACAGCGCCCAGGCCTATGCCCAGGACATGGCGGAGCGGGATGTCTTCCGCGGGATCGGGGCCAAGCAGGTGATCGGCAGGTTGCTCGTCCTCCGGGACGTGTGCGGCCGATTCCTCCACACGAAATACCAGGGGCGGCCGCGCGAGCTCCTCCGGGCGCTCGATCTCTACGAGCCGGTGGTCAATCGGATTCTCACCATCGTGGTCATGGCCTTCCTCCAGGTGCGTGAGAAAGCCGTCGGCCGCGGGCGCGAGCAGTTGGGCGCCCTGGTGGAGGCCGGCATGATCCTCACGGCGGAGCGGTCGCTCCTGTCCGTGCTGCAGCGGATCGTGGAGGTCGCCTGCCGGCTGCTCCAGGCGAAGTATGGAGCACTCGGTGTCCTGGACGGCCAGGGCCGGCTGGAGCAGTTCGTCACCACCGGGATCGACGAAGAGACCAGGGCCCGGATCGGGCCGCTCCCCTCCGGAAAGGGAATCCTGGGCGTCCTGGCGCGAGAGGGAAAGCCGCTTCGCATCCGGAACCTCGCGGAGGACGCGCGGGCCCATGGCTTTCCCCCGAATCATCCCCCAATGCACTCGTTCCTCGGGGTCCCCATCATTTCGAAGGGGAGGCTGTTCGGCAACCTGTACCTTACGGAGAAGCAAGGGGTGGAGGAATTCAGCAAAGAGGACGAGAACCTGGCAGTCACGCTGGCCGCCCAGGCCGCCGTGGCGATCGAAAACGCCAGCTTGTACGAGGAGGTCCAGCGGTCGTACGAGGAACTGAAGCGATCGCAGCGCCTGCTGGTGCGGCAGGAGAAGCTGGCTTCCCTCGGCCGCCTGGCTGCCGGGCTGGCCCACGAGCTGAACAACCCGCTGTCCTCCGTGGCCGGCTTCGCCGAGGCCATCCAGCGCCGCGCCGCAGAGGGCGAGATGGCGCGCCAGCCCGGAGCGACCGATGTTCTGGAATACCTGACCCTGATCCAGGAAGAGGTGTCGCGCGCGGCCGGCATCGTCCGGCGCCTGCTGGATTTCGCCCGACAGCGCGAGCCAACCTTCGGGGCGGTGGACCTCCAGGGCGTTGTGACGAAGGCCGTGTCCTTCGTCCAGCGGCAGGCGCGCCTCGCGAATCAGCAGATCATCGTGAGCCCGTTCCCCGAAGGGAGCCTGGTCCACGCTGACGCGCAAATGCTGCAGCAGGTCTTCCTGAACGTCCTGACCAATGCGCTGGATGCCATCGAGGGCGGCGGGGAGGTCCGGATTGCCGCCCGCCAGCGGCGGGAGGGCGACGGGCGCTGGCCGGGGGAGGCCTGGCTGGATGTGATGGTGTCGGATACGGGGATCGGGATCTCGCCGGAAGATCTTCCCAAGGTCTTCGATCCATTCTTCACCACCAAGGAGGTGGGGAAGGGGACGGGCCTGGGGCTCGCCATTTGCCAGAGCATCGTCGAACAGCACCGCGGCAGCATCGAGGTGCAGAGCGAGGGCATGGGGAAGGGAACGGTCGTCACCGTCAGCCTGCCCTTGGCAGGCTGAAGTCGATTGGTCAATTGGTCGATTTGTCAATTTGGTCAAGAAGCGCTCCTCTCGTGTGGCACTTCCAAATTGACCATTTGACAATTTGACTGATTGACAGTCCTGAGTTCGGGAAAAGGCAGGAGCGACATGGGGCAGAATCAGAAACGGACCGGATCCATCAGCGTGCTTGTGGTCGATGACGAGCGCCCCACGCGCCTGCTCATGGAAAAGGAACTCCCCCGGGCGGGCTACATCGTCACGACGGCAGAGAGCGGGGAGGAGGCGCTGGACAAGGTGCGGGCGCAGGACTTCGACGTGATCCTCCTGGACCTGAAGATGCCGGGCATCGGCGGGATGGAGGCCCTTCGCCGGATCCGGGATTCCGGCGCATCGGGCGAGGTCGTCATCCTGACCGGCCACCCGGATGTGGACAGCGCGATCGCGGCCATGAAGCTGGGGGCCTACGATTATCTCACCAAGCCGTTCAAGCTGTCCGAGCTGGAAGAGGTCCTGCGGAGAGCCGCCGAGCGAAAGCGCCTGGAGCGGGAGAACACGGCCCTCCGGCGCATGGTCGCTCAGCGAGAGCCTGTGCCCGTCCTGATCGGTCAGAGCCAGGTCATGACGGTTCTGCTTGGGACGGTGCGCCGGATCGCGCCCAGCGACGCGAATGTGCTGATCCAGGGGGAGAGCGGGACAGGGAAGGGACTGGTGGCCAGAATCATCCACGAGCAGAGCGC
>CAZXXV010000477.1:1565-3594 GCA_964644725.1 uncultured bacterium | reverse complement strand
CCTCGGCCGTGTACTTGGGATCCCCGAACTCGTACCGGACGAACTCCAGGGAGGCCAAGTTGTTGTAATCGGCGATGGGGAAGATGCTGCTGAACACCCCCTGGAGCCCGGAATCCTCCCGCTCCTGCGGCGGGGTCCGCGTCTGGAGAAACTGCTCGTAGGACCGCTGCTGGATCTCGATCAGGTTCGGAATCCCGATGATCTCGCGGATCTTGGCGAAGCTGGTCCGATCCTCGACACCCGCCTTCTTCACGACGGCCATGCGCACTTCACCTCGCTACTTGAGTTCGACGGTTGCCCCGGCCTGCTCAAGCTTCTTCTTGATCTCTTCTGCCTCGGACTTGGAGATGCCCTCCTTGACCGGCTTGGGGGCGCCATCCACCAGGTCCTTGGCCTCCTTGAGGCCAAGCCCGGTGATGGCCCGCACTTCCTTGATGACGTGGATCTTCTTCTCACCCACGCTGGCCAGGACGACGGTGAACTCCGTCTGCTCTTCGGCCCCGGCTTTCACCGGGGCCCCGCCGACTGCAGGCGCGCCCACCGCCATCACCGCCGGCGCCGCCGCCGAGACACCGTACTTCTCTTCGATCCCCTTGACGAGCTTGTTCAGGTCCAAGACCGTCCAGGTGTCAATCGACTCCAGCACATCCTCCACCGCGACCTTTGCCATTGCACCCTCCTCTGTCGGGCTCGCTCCGTACCGCTCAGGATCAGACACCGGGATGCCGGGCCGGCCATTGGCCCGACGGCTGACGGATCAGTGAGACTTCTCCTTCTGCTGCCGGACCTGGTCCAGGGCGCTGGCCAGCGCCCGCACCGGCCCCACCAGGATGTTCGCCAGGGCCTGGAGCGGCGCCTGGAACGCCCCGGCCACGCGCGCCAGCAGCACCTCGCGGGGCGGCAGGTCGGCCAACGCAGCGATCTCGGCCGGGCCGACGAGCTGCCCTTCCACCATGCCCCCCTTGACCGCGAAGGTCGGCCGCGTCTTGCTCCACGTGGACAGGACCCGGGACGCCGCCATCGGGTCCTCTCGGCTGATGGCGATGGCTATGGGGCCCTCGAAGTACGCTGCCAGTCCGGCCAGGTTCGTGTCCTTCACGGCGATCTTGGCCAGGGTATTCTTGACGACCGTGTACTCCACCGCACTCTTGCGGAGGAGGGTCCGGAGTTCCGTGATCTCGGCGACGCTGAGGCCCCGGAAGTCGGTGAGCACCGCGCTGCGCGCAGCACCCAGCTTCTCGCGGAGCTCCGCAATGCTGGTGGCCTTCTCCGTGCGCCCCACAGCTCCCTCCTGTTAGACCTTCACCAGGGCCTGCACCGCGTTGACATCCACGCGAACGCCGGGACCCATGGTGGACGAGATGGAGATCCCCTTCACGTAGCGCCCCTTGCTGGACGCGGGCTTGGCCCGCAGCAGCGCCTCCAGGATCGCCATGGCATTTTCCGTGAGCTGCGGGACCCCGAAGGACGCCTTGCCGAAGGAGACGTGAATGATGCCGGCCTTTTCCACCCGGAACTCGATCTTGCCGCCCATGAACTCCCGCACCGCCTTCCCCACCTCGAAGGTGACGGTGCCGGTCTTGGGGTTGGGCATGAGTCCGCGAGGTCCCAGGACCTTCCCCAGGCGGCCCACCAGGCCCATCACGTCCGGGGTGGCGATGGCGCGCTCGAAGTCCACCCAGCCGCCTTGGATTTTCTCCACCAGGTCCTCGGCCCCGACGTAATCGGCGCCCGCCTCTTTGGCCTCCCGCTCTTTCTCCCCTTTGGCGAAGACCAGGACGCGCACCTTCTTCCCGGTCCCGTGGGGCAGCACCACGGTGCCCCGGACCATCTGGTCGGCGTGCTTGGGATCCACCCCCAGGTGCACCGCCATCTCCATGGTCTCATCGAACTTGGCCGTGGCGGCCGCCTTGGCCACCTCGATGGCCTTGGCGAGTTCCAGCCCGCCGTTCTTCCCCACCGCCTGGGCGACGGCCTCGGCGGCCTTCGCATATCGCTTGCCGACTTTCGCCATAGCTGGCTCCCTCCG
>CAZXXV010000477.1:0-1465 GCA_964644725.1 uncultured bacterium | reverse complement strand
GACCTCGATCCCCACGCTGCGGGCCGTCCCCTCGATGATCTTCACCGCCGCCTCGAGCGAGGTGGCGTTCAGGTCGGGCATCTTGGTTCGCGCGATCTCCTCGACCTGCTTCCGAGTGACCTTGCCGACCTTGACCCGGTTCGGCTCCTTGGACCCCTGAGCGATGGCCGCGGCCTGCTTCAGGAGCACCGCCGCCGGCGGCGTCTTGGTGATGAAGGTGAAGGAGCGGTCCGAGTAGACGGTGATCACCACCGGGATCGTCAGCCCCTCCTGCGCCTGGGTCTGCGCGTTGAAGGCCTTGCAGAACTCCATGATGTTCACGCCGTGCTGCCCGAGGGCCGGTCCCACCGGCGGCGAGGGGTTCGCCTTGCCCGCCGGGACCTGCAATTTCACTTGGGCGACAACCTTCTTGGCCATCTCCGCTCCTCACTGCCTCCGAGCTGTGCGTGTAACCCGGCCGCGCGCATCCGGGGCCGCCGCGGCCCAGCGCCCTGCCTGCCGAAAGCGACTAGACCCGCTCCACCTGCAGGAACTCCAGGTCCACCGGCGTGGGGCGACCGAAGATGCTCACCATGAGCTTGAGGCGTCCCTTGTCCGGCTTCACCTCGTCCACCACCCCGGTGAAGTTGGAGAACGGCCCGTCGATGACCCGGACGCTCTCCCCGCGGGTGAACAGCACCTTGTGCTTCGGCCGCTCCGCCCCGGTCACCACCTGCTGAATGATGGCCTTGACCTGGTCTTCCGGGATCGGCGTCGGCCGTACGCCGGGCCCGACGAAACCGGTCACCTTCGGCGTGTTCTTGATCAGGTACCAGAGATCATCCGACATGTCCATCCGGACGAGCACGTACCCCGGGAAGAACTTGCGCGAAGTCTCCCGCCGCTTCCCCTTCTTCAGCTCCACCACCGTCTCGGTCGGGATCAGCACCTGGGAGACGGCCTCGCTCATCCCCAGGGCCGCCACCCGCTGCTCGATGCTCTGCTTCACCTTGTTCTCGAACCCCGAGTAGGTGTGGATCACGTACCACTGGTGGTGGGGCGGCAACGGCTTCGCCGGCTCCGGTGCCGGCCCGCCCGCTGCAGCCTCACCCGGTTCCGCAACGCCCGGGGCCGGGGCCTCGACGCCCGATGCGGTCGCGACTTCCTCCGGTTCACCGGTGGGCGTTACGACGGCTTGTCCCACTTCGTTACCCATGATTGATTCGTCCCAACGGCCGACTGCATGTGTCACTTAATGATGATTCCCAGCAGCTTTTGCAGGACCAAGTCCACAAACCCCAGGAAAAAGGATACGAGGAAGCTGGCCACGATGACTACCGCCGTGGAGCCGATGATCTCCTTCCGCTGAGGCCAGGTCACCTTCTTCATCTCCACCCGGACCTCTCGGAGGAAGCGAACCGTCGACCCCCACCACATCTGCGCCCGTTCCGCGACTGCCGTCATCTGCTTCGTTCCTCTCCCGACG
>CAZXXV010000476.1:0-3601 GCA_964644725.1 uncultured bacterium | reverse complement strand
GTCTGCAGGAACAGCACCCAGGGCCGCTCGCCCAGAACCGGCCAGAAGTAGCTGTAGACGGCATAGGTCATCCCCTCGCGCTCACGTAGCGTCTTCATCAGGCGAGTCGCTAACCCGCCACCGCCGAGTACCCGGTTGGCCAGGAAAGCAGGGTAATAGTCGGGGTTATCGCGGGTGATCCCATTCCCTCCCAGCATGACGATGGCCTCCGACTTCCCCGGAAGCACCACCGTATGACGGGCGGAGCTGGAGACGGTTGGCATCGGCGGACGCGCGGCGAGTGGCGGGGGAGGCTGGCGTGTCCAACCGCCGAGGGCCCGTTCGACCGAGGCCAGGATCTGCTTAGGGCTGAGGTCTCCGGCGATCACCAGGACGGTTCGATCCGGCCGGTAGAAACGGCTGTGGAACTGGACGACGTCCTCCCGCGTGATCCCGTCCAGATCCGTCAGCCGTCCTTTCGGGTTTCTATGGAGGGGATGATCCGGTGGAAAGAGCTGGGCGAATAGCTCGCGTTGGGTCCGTTCGCGCGGATCCTCCGCCTCCTGGGTCAACGTCGTCTTGAGGTGTCCGATGGCTTTTGTAAGTTCTCGGGTGGGAAAGGTGGGGCTCTGCAGGCAGTCGGCGAGAAGGTCCAAGACCTTGTCGAAGTGTTCCGACAGCATCTGGGCCGTGATGCCGACCGTCTCTTGCTCGGCCTGGAAGCTGAGCGACGCACCGAGGAAATCGAGGGCCTCCGCGAGGGCGGATGCCGAGTGCATTCGCGTCCCCCTGGTGAGCAGCGTGGCTGTGACCTGGGACAATCCGCCTTTGGCTGGAGGGTCCAGGACTGGGCCGGCCAGGACATAGCCTTTGATCGCCACGCTCTTGGCGACGCGGTTCTCGGCAGCGATCAGGGTGAGACCGTTTGCCAGGGCCGTCCGGACGACGCGGTCCCCCGGTGAGGCTACGGGTGCTGTCTCTGTCCTCGCCGCGCCCGACTCGACGCCGCTCAATGGCGGCGGTTCCGGAGCCCGGTGGACGGCGTTTCGGGACGCCGGGGGCTGCACCCCGAGGGTACCCGTCTGGCCTGGACGGTCCCTCTGGGGGATGAACCAGCCCACGGTACGATTATCGGGCGTGAGGTATTGCCTGGCGACTCGCTGCACGTCCGCTGCCGTGACCTGGCGGATCTTGTCGAGATAGGTCCCCACCTCCTGGTAGCCAACGGTGAGCTCCATGCTCCCGATGGCGCGGGCCAGACCGCTCACGCTGCCGTACGCGAAGGTCAGCTCGGCGCGGACCTGGTTGATGGCCTTCTGCAGCTCGAAGTCGGTGACCGGTTCTGCCCGGACCCGCTCGATGGCTTCGGTGAAGGCCCGCTCGATCTTTTCGTGGGCCACCCCATCCCGAGCCGTGAGGTAGAACATGATCCAGCCGGCGTCCAGGCGGCGGCTCAGGTAGCTGGACTGCGAGGCGGCCAGCTCGGTCTCGATCAGGGCGCGATGCAGTCGGGAACTCTTGCCCTCGGTGAGGATCGCGTCCAGTACTGCCAACGCATACAGATCGGGATGGCGCGCCGGGGGAACGTGATGGAGGAACTGCAGGTGGGCGGCCGACCCGGCCTCTTTCACGATGACGCGCCGCTCGCCCTTCTGGGGCGGCTCCTGGGGAATCACCGGCGGGGGCGGCGGTCCGGCGGGGAGCGGGCCCAAGTGTTTCCGGACGAGGGCCAGCACCGCATCCGTCTGAAAATCTCCGACAATCACCAGCACGGCGTTGTTCGGCCGATAGTACGTCCGGTAATGGGCGTGCACCGCCTCATGCGTGAAGGCCTGAACGTCGGTCTTCCAGCCGATCACCGGCTGGCGATAGGGATGAATCCGGAAGGCGACGGATCGCACCGCGTCCTCCAAGAGGTCATCCGGGTCGTTCTGCCTGCCCTGAAGCTCGGACAGGATGACCCCCTTCTCGCGGGCCAGCTCCTGAGGGTCCAGGGCGCAATTCACCATCCGGTCCGCCTCGATCCGGAAGGCTGTCTCGAGGTGCTCGCTAGGCAGCGTGATGTGGTAGGCGGTGTAGTCGAGGCTGGTGAAGGCGTTGTGGCGCCCGCCGGCCAGTTGCACCAGGCGATCGATCTCCCCGGGCTTCAGGCTGGCGGTGCCCTTGAACATCATGTGCTCGACCTGGTGGGAGATGCCCGTGATCCCGGGCCGCTCGTTCCGGGAGCCGACCCGGTAGAAAGTCCAAGCGGTCACCACGGGCGCGGCGTGAAGCTCCTTGGTCAGGACCTTGAGGCCATTGGGTAGGATGGTTTCCCGAATACCGTTGTCGGGTCCGGCGCTGATGCCGGTGCTGGAGCCGGCACCGGCAGCGAAAGCGAGAACGGGGAGCAGGATGACGAGTGAGATGAGCAGGCAGGAGCAGAAAACCGCTGGTCGTGCGCGCACCCGTCCCTCCCGGCAAGACAGAAACTACCGGGAACCTACAGGACCTAGGAGGATGCGTCAAGTCAATTGATCAGCGTCCCTGATGGGCCAAGGAGGCAGCCACTGCCGAACCGCGCAAGCATTCCCTCAGCAGGAGGCGCCGGGAAGCCGCTTTCCCTTCTTGCCCCTCGATTGTGCTCTCCTCGCCTCGGTACCAGTCTCGTCCGCACAACAGCGTGAGCCAGATTTCGCTTTCCCGGCGGGAATCAAAGAGTCCAGCGCGGCTGTCGGGCCAGGACGGACTCCAGACAATCCCAGATCCAATCGCGCACCCCGGTCGCTAGATAGAACTGTGGCCTCAGCAGGTCCGTTGCGGGAGTGATGACTCCCTCTCGTTGGGCCAGGCGGGTCAGCTCGCACCCGGGATAGAGGCGGATGCCGACGGTCACGGTGACTTGGTTCGGCCCGAAGCGCTCCAGCAGTTCAATGCTTTCCTCCACGCTTTCCCGGTCTTCGCCAGGCCCACCCAGCAAGAGGAAGGCATTGTACGGGAGCCCCTCCCGCTGGCAGGCGGCGAAGCAGCGTTCCACTTCGGCCCGTTCGAATCCCTTCCGCAAGGCGCGCAACATCAGGGAACAGCCGCTCTCGTTGCCCACCATCACGAGCACGCAGCCTGCTCGCTTCATCAACTCCAGCAGGTCCGGGTCCGCGAAGGCGGGATTTATCGTGGCGCTCCACCGGACATCCAGACGACGACGGAGCAGTTCCTCGCAGATGGCTCGGGCGTGCCAGGGCGGGTTCGTGAAGAGGCTGTCGACAAAGTGCATCCGCTGAAACCCCCGCTTCCGCAGCTGTTCGATTTCGTCCACGACGAAAAGCGGGGAGCGGACGCGGATCGTGCGCCCCTCGATGGCGGGCGTGGAACAGTAGATGCACGGCAGCGGACAGCCGCGCTTGCTCTGGACCGTGGCCGTGTTGGGAATGCCCGCGCTGCCTCGCGTGTCATAGTACCGGGCGGTGTCCAGAGGCTCCCGGTCCGCTGGGGCCAGGTCATCCAGGGGTTCAATCCATTCGAGCGGCGTGCTGCGTATCCGGCCGTCCTCCTGCCATACCACTCCCGGCACGCCGGCCAAGTCGCGGCCCGCCTCCAGCCGTTCCAGCACGCCCTCCAGGCCCAGGGTGAGGTCGTGCTGCAC
>CAZXXV010000475.1:0-3613 GCA_964644725.1 uncultured bacterium | reverse complement strand
GCGAGCCGCGTACGAAACAGCGGCCCGTCGGGATGGCTATCCCCACTTCCAGATTGCCGAAGTGGAGACTCAGGGCCTCATGGTCAGGGCGATAAAGCGCGCCGAGTATTTCCCCGTGTACTATGTGGAGCCCTTTAAGGGCAACGAAATCGCGCTGGGCTTCGATCTGGCATCGAATCCCGCTCGCCTGGCAGCATTAGAGCGCGCTCGCGACACCGGAGCGCCCGCTGCCACCTCCCGAATCGTTCTGGTCCAGGAGACCGGAGAACAATATGGATTCCTGATCTTCGTGCCGGTCTACCGGTCGGCTGGTTCCGACGAGAGCCTGGAAGAGCGTCGGCGAAACCTCTGGGGCTTCATCCTGGGGGTCTATCGCATCGGGGACCTAATCGAGGCGTCACTACGAGGGCTCGGTGTAGCGGAGATTGACATCAACATCTCTGACGATACCGCCCCGGTCAGTGAACGCCTCCTCTACCGTCATGGGAAGCCAGGGGCTCCGCCGGCGGCGCAAGCAACGCGTGCAGGGGACTCGAATGATGTGGCGGGAATGCATTGGAGAACAACTCTTGACGTGGCCGGGCGTCAGTGGTCGATCCTGTTCCTGGCGACTCCTCAGTATCTAGCAGCCCACCGTTCCTGGCAGCCATGGGGGGTCTTGGTGGCATGCCTCCTTCTTACGACCATCCTGGCTGCCTACCTCAGCGTGTCAATCGGCCGGACGCACCTGCTCGGACAGGCGAAGGAATCCCTGGAACGTGAGTTCTCCGCGCGCATACAGGCGGAGGAGGGGTTGATTAGGCGAACGCAACAACTGGAAGAGCTCCGGGCCGTCACCGTGGAGATCACCCGGGAGCTGAACCTGCCGACGGTCCTGGGGCTCATCACGCGCCTGGCAGCTCAGCTTGTTGGCGCCTCCTCGGGGACCGTCTTCCTCTGGGATGAGGCGGGACAAGTCTTGATCCCCGAGGCCTGGCACGGCTTCGGGGAATGGCGGCGCGGGAACCGCCGCCGCCTTGGGGAAGGGCTTGCCGGCACCATAGCCCTGCGCCGCGAAGGCATGATCGTCAACAATTACCGAACCTCACCCTACGCGCACGCCGACACCCTGAAGGGCACAAAGATCACCGCGGTTCTCGGGGAGCCCCTCCAGTACCGCAACCGGCTCCTGGGGGTGGTCACGGTCGATGTGCAGGAGAGCGGCCGGTTTTTCTCGGAGCAGGACCGCGAGACCCTCGCCCCCTTCGCCTCCCAAGCGGCCATCGCCATCGAAAATGCGCGCTTGCATGAAGCGACAGTCCGGCGCGGGGAGGAACTCCAGGCCCTGCTGCGAGCCGCGCGAACGGTCATGAGCGGGCTGGATCTCCGGGGGACCCTTGACCGGATCATTCAGGAGGCGGCCCAGATTTCGGGGATCCCGCATGTCAAAGTGCTCCTGGTGGACAGGGAGGCAAAGGTCCTTCGGATCGGGGCGGCGGTGGGCCGGTCGGCCGCGATGCTCGCGGGGTTCGAATATCCCATGGGCAGCGGCCTATCCGGCCTCGTGGCGGCCTCGGGCGAAATGCTGTTCGTCCCCGACTGCCAGAACGACCCCCGAAACTTCGGCGCCGCTCAGGATCGGGAACTGGGGATCGTGACCTACTTGGGACTGCCCATCAAGAGCCGGGGCGAGGTGGTTGGGGTTCTCACCTTCAACACGTTGGAGCCCCACCAGTACAGTCCGGACGAGCTGGCGTACCTAGCCGCGTTTGTCGATCAGGCCGCGATCGCTCTGGAGAACGCCCGCCTCTGTGGGGCTTCTGAGCAGCGGGCCACGGAACTCGATACGCTGCGGGAGATTGATCAAGCCATCACAGCCCGGTTGGAGCTGTCGGCGGTCTTGGAGGCCGTCGTGGCGGGGGCGATCCGATTCTTGGGAAACCCTTTCGCTCAACTCATCCTGTGGGACGAGGCGACTCAGCGCCTGCGCTTCGGGGCTGCCCTGGGCCCCGAGTCGGAGCGGGTCCGGAGCCAGCTCTTCGAGATGGGCCGGGGGATCAATGGAGTGGTGGCCCAGACCCGGCAGCCCATGATCCTGGACGACTGCCAGGCCTCGCCCTACGCCGTCCCCGAGTGCAGCGACATCGTGGCCACCATCACGGTGCCCATCCTGTTCGGGGGCCGGCTCCTGGGAGTCCTCCATTCGCATACCACCCAGCCCGGCCGGCGCTTCACGGCCGACGACCTCCGCAGACTCCAGATGCTCGCCTCGCAGGCGGCCATTGCGATCGAGAACGCGCGGTTACACGATGCGACTGTCCAGCAGCTCGCGGAGTTGAAGGCGCTCCACGACATGGGTCGCGCCATCGCGTCCGGCATGACCCTGGAGGAACAGCTAGAGATTGTCATCGAACGGCTGGGCCGGGCCGCAGGGGCTCCGCCGGTCCTGGTCGGTCTATTGGATTCTGTAGATGCGAGCCGCTTTCGTCTGTGCCTGGCGTACGATGCCTCGAGGGCCGAGCCCTGGCTCCGCCACCTCGACCTGTCGCCGGATCGCTATCCAGAAATGCAGCAGGTGGTGCGGACTGGGCGAACACTGGTAGCTTCGGATGTCTACGCGGATCCCCTCTTGGCCCCGGTCCGGGAACCTCTGGAACGTCTCGGCCTCCGCTCTCTGGTTGTCCTCCCTCTGGTGGTCCGGGAGAGGACGATCGGGGTGGTCAGCCTGGGCTACCTGGGACAAAGGAGGACCTTCACCGACGAAGAAATCAGCCGATTCCAATCCTTCGCTGCTCAAGCGGCCATCGCCATTCACCAGGCCCACCTTTATGAAGAGCTCCGGCGTTCGGCAATTCTGTTGGAGGCCAAGGTCGAGGACCGGACGCGGGAACTACAAGCTGCCAACCTTAAGCTTCAGGAGGCGACCCGTCAGGCCGAGGAGGCCTCCCGTCACAAGTCCGAGTTCCTCGCCAACATGTCCCACGAGATTCGAACCCCCCTGAACGCTGTGATCGGCTTCTCCGAACTCTTGCAGGGGCAGGCTGTAGGTCCGCTCAACGAGAAGCAGGCCCGCTACCTCGGGCACATCCACCAGGGGGGCAAACACCTGCTCCAGCTCATCGGCGACATCCTGGACCTCAGCAAGGTCGAGGCGGGGAAGTTCGTCCTCCAGCCCGAGCCCCTGCCGGTCGCCGCGACCCTGGAGGATATCCTGGTCATCGCCCGCGGCCTCGCCAACAAGAAAGCCCAGGAGATTCAGGCGGACATCGCCCCGGATCTGCCTCCCCTCAACGCCGATCCTGTCCGCTTCAAGCAGATCCTTTTCAACATCCTGAGCAATGCCGTGAAGTTCACGCCGGACGGCGGGCGGATCACGCTCACCGCCCGCCGTGTCGACTGGTCAAATGGTCAAGTAGTCGATTCGTCAAGACCAATTGACCAATTGACGACTCGACCAATTGACTCCGCCCGCCACGTCGTGCAGGGGAGCAGGGGAGCGGAGGAGCAGGGGAGCAAGTGCGAGGGTGTTGCCCCTCTGCCCCCCAGCCCCCCCGCACCCCAGCCGTTCCTGGAGATCGCCGTGACCGACACGGGCGTCGGCATCAAGCCGGAAGACGTGCCCCGTCTGTTCCAA
>CAZXXV010000474.1:0-3630 GCA_964644725.1 uncultured bacterium | reverse complement strand
AGGTGGTCAGGGCGGCCCTAGTACAAGGTGACGAAAGTGGCAACGTCCCGTATTACTTACCGTATTATGGTCTTCTCGTGGGCGTCCGGGATGTGGGCACTCACCTCGGCCAGGAATGCCGGCCAGCCCACGTGACCGCATCCAGGACTCGGGTGCGTCAGCCGGCACCCGGGGCTTCCTCTTCCCCGCCGGTGGCCGCGACGGCCTGTCGGTCAACCGCGGATCGGCAGCGCCCCGGTCAACACTGTCGCAATGGGGACATCACCAGGGTGTGTCCATGTCGGGCGCTCCGGCAGGGGCGGCGGGTTCCCGCCCCTGCCGCGCAGCCCCTATTTACCCCCAACAACCGGCCAGTACCACATGTTCCGGAGCGAGAGGCCGCCCTCTTCAAGAATCTTGGGGATGCCATCCCGATTGGCCCGCAGTTCATCGATCGCCCGCGAGATCGCGTGGTTCAGATCGATGTCCTGCTTGCGGATTCCGTACCGCGCGTAGCCGTACTCTTCGAGCACTGGGGAGTAGCCGGAGGCGAACTCGATCGGCACGCCCGGGTGGTTCTTGATGAACAGACCAGTCTTGATGTCATCCTCCAGGATTGCGTCCAAACGGCCGGCAATCAGGTCGGCGAACTCGGCATCATTGGTGGTGTAGATCTTGAGTTCCTTGAGATCCTTGCGCTTCTCGGCAACAGTGTGAAGGAAGCTTCCGCGGATCACGCCCACGACCTTACCCGCGAGGTCCTCCGACGTATGAATGTTCTTGGGGTTCCCTTTCTGCACGCCCAGGGCGGAACCGTACCAGTACGCCGGGCCCGTGAAGTCGATCACCTCCAGCCGCTTCGGATTCTCATGGATGTTGTCGACGACGACGTCCCAGCGCTTCGCGATGAGCCCTGGAATCAAGGCATCGAACTGGACGATCTCCCAGCGGACCTTCTGGATCCCCAAGAGCTTCGTAGCCATCCGAAAGACCCGGACGTCCAGGCCATCGAATTCCTTGGTCTTCTCGTCCTGGTACGTGTACGGATAGTCGTTGGAGATCGCAAGGACGATGCCCTCACGAAGAACTCGATCGAATGAACCGTCTCCCCCCTTGAAGGAGCTGATCCCCGGGATGCCTCCGACGCCGGCGAGCGTCGGGAGCGACGTGCCCACCAGGAACAGTCCGGGAAGAAGCAGCCACAGCAGTCCGCGCACCTTTCCACGCATGGTCTCACTCCCCCTTTCGTTACCTACGTGAACTGGGACTTAGAAGCCGCATCCATCGTTGACGCATCCGGGCCGGTCTTTGTCGTGTCACCGGCCTTTCCGTTGGCGCAGCACGGCGCCTCCTCACCCCCTTTCTCTCATGGTTTGCGTGGCCCGATCACCGCCCCTGGAGGCCGGAGTGCTTTGCCTTTGGACGCCCAGCACCCCGTCCGGCGTTCGGGCAGGCGACACCGCTAAGGCATAGCCCAGGGCGAATTCACATCCGTCCGGCGGCAGGTTCGACGGACCCGTCACGCGCGCGGCTCCTACGGCGATGCCGCCCTATCTTCCCCGGGTTCGAGCTCCGCGTTCCGCTCCAGGATCGACTGGAGAAACTGCCTGGTGCGGTCGTTTTTCGGGGCCGAGAAGATCTGCTGGGGTGTGCCCTCCTCCACCACGATGCCATCCGCCATGAACACGGCCCGGTCGGCTACGTCGCGGGCGAACCCCATCTCGTGGGTCACGACGAGCATCGTCGTGCCCTCGGCCGCGAGTTGCCGCATCACGCGCAGCACCTCGCCGATCAGCTCCGGGTCGAGGGCCGAGGTCACCTCGTCATACAGCATCGCTTTCGGCTGCATGGCCAGCGCGCGGGCAATCGCCACCCGCTGCTGCTGGCCTCCGCTCAGCTCGTGGGGATAGGCGTCGACCTTATCGGACAGCCCGACCTTCGCCATGAGCGCCAGGGCCCTCCGCCGGACCTCGTCCCGCGCCTCGCCGCGGACATGGATGGGCGCCACCATGATATTCTCCAGCGCGGTGAAGTGCGGGAAGAGGTTGAACGACTGGAATACCATCCCGATTTGTGACCGGAACTGCTCGATCCGGTGGTCCGGATCGACCATCGGTTTGCCGTTCTGCGTGAAGCGGTAGACGGGCGTTCCCTCGAAGTAGATGGTCCCGCTGTCGATCCTCTCAAGATGATTGATGCACCGTAGCAGGGTGGACTTGCCGGCCCCCGACGGCCCGATGATGCAGACGACCTCCCCCTTCTGCACCTCCAGCGAGACATCCCGCAACACCTGCAGACGCCCGAACGACTTATAGACGTGCTCCAGACGGATCAAGGCTCAGTTCCCTACACGGCCCCCTGCGGTGCCCTTCGAGTTGTGCCGCCGGCGAGCGCGGCCCGGCGGGGCCGGTAGCCGATCTTCATCCGGCGTTCGAGAGCCTGCACGGCCAGAGACCCCGGATACGAGAGCGCTAGGTAAATGACCCCGATGATCGTAAAGATAGTGAAGTACTGGAAATTCGTAGCCGCAATGATCTGCCCGGTGAAAATCAGCTCCTTGAGGGTAACGGCGGACGCGAGTGAGGTGTCCTTGAATAGAGAGATGAAATAGTTTCCCAGAGGAGGCACCACAATTCGGATCGCCTGCGGCAGGATGATCAGTCGCATCATAAGGCTCCGGGACATCCCCAGGGCCTGCGCGGCCTCGAGCTGCCCCTTCGCGACCGCCTGGATGCCGGCCCGGTAGACCTCGGACAGGTACGCCGAGTAGTTCACCGTCAGGCCGATCACGCCCGCCGTGAACGGAGGGAACCTCACCCCGAAAGCCGGGAGCACAAAATAGATATAAAAGAGCTGAAGCAGGCAGGGCGTGCCGCGGATGATCTCCACATAGGTTGTCGCCGCGATGCGGATTGACCGAAGGCGGGCCATCCGCGCCAGCGCCACGATCAGCCCGAAGACGAGGCTGAGCGCCATTACCGAGAGGGTGAGCTCGACGCTAATCAGTGCCCCCTTGAGCAGATCCGGAAGGTAGTCGAGCGCGTTGCGAAAGTCGAACAATGCAAAAACACCCTGAAACATGCCGCCCTCCTGGCTAGCCTGTCGGCATTTCGCAGATCAGTTCGCTGGCTTCAGCACGGCTGCGATCAGCCCGATAGACCTCATGGAAAGACCGGCCCCGCCATCGCAGAATGGCGTGATTTGTTCCGGGAGTGGGACAGAGCCACATACGAAAGGAGGCCACTCATAGGGGAAGACGAACTGCTGCGGGACGAGGCCCGGCGTATGGGTTGCCTTCTTACGAGCCTCTTTCCCCATTCGCCGCCCCTTCATGAGAGCGAGCAGAGTAGAGGGCTCCGTAAAAGCGGTTACCCTTATCATTTTTATACTTGGCGCTAAACGGTGTCAAGTAGAAAGGGGGACTCTTTCCCGATTTTGTTGCAACTCTCGAAGGCGCTCCGCGCGGGCAGCCCCACCGGATAGGAAGTTGGAAACCAGGCGCGACCGGCAGCGGCGGACCACAGGGAGCATATGACCGCCGAGACGGCCGAGCCAGGGATAACCGGATAGGAAGTTGGAAACCAGGCGCGACCGGTAGCGGCGGACCACAGGGAGCATATGACCGCAGAGACGGCCAAGCCAGGGACAGCG